>CALDHF010000302.1 GCA_937941595.1 uncultured Acaryochloris sp.
AGCAGGTCCAACCCCTAGTTCAGCATCGTTCTCTGCCCGTAGCTGAACTCCTCAAGAAAATGAACCAGTACAGCAACAACGCCATGGCCGAGATGCTTGCAGAGCAAGTCGGGGGCCCCCAGGGGGTTGCTCAAATTGCAGTTCAGGAAACCAGTGTTCCCCCCCAAGAAATTCAACTTGTGAATGGCTCTGGCTTGAGCATTGACAACCGCATGTCTCCTCGGGCCGCCTGTGCCCTGTTTCAAGCAATTGCTCGTCTGCTTCATATCCAAAACATGACCATTGCCGATATTTTTGCGGTTACAGGGACCGATGCTGGGGTGCTGAACGAACGGCCACTGCCCACTCTAGCAGTGATAAAATCAGGCACCCTAGATGGGGTGAGTGCTTTGGCTGGGGCATTGCCAACCCAAAATCAAGGGGTTGTATGGTTTGCCCTCATCAATGGTGAAGGCGATGTTACTCAGTTTAGAGCTGAACAAGAAACCTTGTTGCAAACCCTACAGCAAAATTGGGGAATTGCAGTCCAACCTCATGCCCCATTAGTAGCCAGTCCTGCTCGGCAAAACCAGAGAGCGACGCCAAAAATCCTGACAGAAAACTAACGTTTTTAAAAACCAAAACGGAGCAGCAATCCCATCGATGAAAAGTGGACTGGCTACCCCGAATTTTTGATCTTGACTGGATCTATAATCCTATACAACTATTGCCATTACAGGATTACACATAGCTGATGGCATTACTATTGAGACTGAAATTTGTAGTGCCCTGAATAATAGCAATGATTTCGTTGGTACGACTGCCTTCATAAGTAATAGTTGTGCCATTGGGTAGACCTCGGGGAGAAGACCCTAGAGAATAGTCACTAGCCCGGCCTTCAAGTTGCAAAACATCTCCTGAACTGGGATTGAAGTCTCGTACCAATGCATAGTCAACTAAAGGAGTATCGTCAGCATAGTAAACTTTTTGGTCATCACCGAGCACAAAAGTGTCTGGTCCCTGTTCGCCCGTGAGGATATCAATTTCTCCCGCACCGGGTTTGGCTTCGCTAGCGAATACGCCAATCAGTGTATCTCTACCACTGCCACCGACCACTCTATCGCTACCTTCTCCGCCTGCCAATCGATCATTCCCGCGGCTACCAAAGACGACGTCATTGCCCCGACCTGCAAAGGCGCGATCATTGCCATCACCGCCAAACAGTGTGTCATTGCCCCCATCACCAATGACCGTATCCCTGCCAGCACTCCCCCGGATTAAATCATTACCGGAGAACCCTCGGATCGTCTCGTTAGCCGCAGTTCCAAGTAATGTATCGTTCCTCCCTGTCCCATTGATTTGGGTAGGAGTCGGTGTAGGAGTTGGTGCAGGCGGGGGAGAATTTAGGCCACTGACGGACCCTCGACCGCTGCCATATAAGCTTCGAATGCCATTGATATCGTCTTGGAGCAAGAAGGCAGACCCAGGACCATTAAAACGGTTTTGGATAGAAGGATTCATGATCGCATCTGTCCCTGATTCATGGCCTAGACCTAAACTGTGGCCCGTTTCATGAACCGCTGTTTCTAGAAAGAGACTAGTGCTCCAGGTGTCCCCGGTGTCATAGGTTTGATCGCCACCCCGTGGGAAAAATGCAAATGCCAGAGTGTTGCTACGCCCGTCAATGAAGTCGCCTTGTACCCGGATACCGACATCTCGCGTATTTCCGGGGTCTCGAATTTCTTGAAAGTTAATAGGCGCAACGGCTGCCCATTCACCGAGTGCTTCTCGAAATAGCGATTGAGATTGGTTTCTAGAGAGTCCTGTTAGCTGAAAGCTTGGCGCAAAGCTATAGGTAACGTTAACTGCACTGCCTCGTCCACCGGGTTGTGCCCATTTGGAATTCCCCGCATTAAATTCAGCAGCAGTTTCTGAAGAGCCTAGACCCGCACTGTAGCCATGACCACAATGGCCACAACCACAAGTACCACCATAGTCATGGCCAGTTTGGTCGTTAGAAGATGCTGCTATCGGCAATAGAGTGGCGGGACTTAGGGAAGCAGGCTTAGGAGTATCGAGGTTAGGACTATCAAGATTAGAAATATCGATACCGAGGCTAGGAGTATCGAGAGTAGGAATATCGATACCGAGGCTAAGACTATCGAGAGTGGGAATATCGATATCGAGGTCTGTTAACTGAGAGGTAATGTCTTCGACATCTAGGTTTTGATTTTGAGTATTGAACAGATTCAACTTAGCGAGGGTTTGTGAACCAAATTTCAAGTCATCCAAGCTGTTCAGGCTTTCACTTTGAGATCCAAACCCTTTGTCAAGATCTAGCATGGTTGAATGACGCATATATTCTCCTCAGAAATTAAATAATTAATTTTTTTTGTGCATGATCTTCCCCCCTCGAATTTTGTGTAACTTTAGCTTTTTAACATGGACTTGATACATTCGTGAAGTAGTCCAGCATACAGTTCTACGCCAAGAATATGGGAATTTGCTTATTCTACGGTTGTTGTAGCGATTTTTTTTCGGGGTGACAAATAAATCTATCTAGGACTACCTTTTGCGTTTATTTTTGAAGCTTATCTCAAATTTTCAATAATTATTTCTGACCATCATCCAGTTGCTTTGATTTTATTGTTAACGCTTGTAGTTAGATGACTTTGGTACCGTAAAATCGGCTCATTGGGTTGTCAGTCGTAACCGCACCGCCTTCGCTCAACTCCAGAGTGTAGCGCCTGGAGGTCTTGAAGGTCTCGACTACATTGAATTGCAATCCCTTTTTTGAGGGATATAGAGGATCCAGTAACAGTACTCTCTCTATTGACTATTGGGTGGTGCTGGTTTCTAAAAGTTTGAATCCAGGAGTCTAGAAGAGTTACGTGAACCAAGCCCAATTTTCCCAGCACCTGGGATGGGTTCCCTCAAACTTGAAAACAGCTCATGGTCGATGTCTGTTCAGGAAATGTTGCACCACAGTAGAGACAGTTTGGCTTCTTGCTTTGCTGAACCCGGCCACATTGGGCACAATTCTGAGCTGCCTGCTTTTGTTCTACGTTCTCTAATGTCTCTAGCAAAGCCTGATCTGATAGTCCTGAGGTGGCCTGTAATAACTGCCACATGGCTTGGCAAACTACAGAGAGTTTGTGGACGGATTGCCGTAGCTCTTCAATCGATTCTTGACTTTCTTGAACAGTGCGTGCAGTGTGTTTGTTCTCTGCCTGGGTTTTAGAAATGCGTTGATTTTGGCGGAGATCATAAAGGTTCATCTTGCTTCCTTTCCAAACGGGGATCGGGTGACGTAGTGACAGAGACTCTGAAGAATCAGGTCGTTATTTCATTATTGCTAAGGTTCCCCGATTTCCGTCCCTTTGGGCACTGCTTAAGTTTAGCTTGGGAACGCTGTGGCTATAGAGGCAGATGTTTGTTGGGTTTCAGGTTGATGCTTGGCTGCTTCTGGGAACATACGCACAGGTACAAGCTCCACTGCACAAGCTTTCAGTTCTGGTTCTAAGGAAATGGGACAGGCCTCTGAATGGGTGAGGGCATTGACTTCGGCATGATCCGCCCATAAGGCTCCCCAATGCATGGGCATAAAGACGGTGCCTGGGGCAATGGCTTTGGTGATATTGGCAGGAACACGGGCGAAGCCACGGCGCGATCGCACGTCCAATACTTCACCGTCCTGAATACCAATTTTGGCTGCATCTCGCGGATGAATCTCAATAAAAGGATTAGGATACATTTTGGCTATTTTTTCAATGCGGCCTGTTCTGCTTTGGGTATGCCAATGGCCGTAGAGCCGACCCGTGGTCAGCACAAATGGATAGTTCGGATCGGGAGGTTCAGCGAGTCCTTGGGCATGGAACGCCGAAAACTTGGCGCGACCGTCTTCGGTGGGAAAACGATGATTAGTATAGAGGCGTTTGCCTGTGGCAGTGGTATCCGTAATATCCGTATCCCCCACAGCACAGTCAGGGAAAGGCCATTGGATGGGGCCATGTTTGAGGCGCTCATGGCTGAGTCCAGTCATATCGCAGATGCGATCGCGCGTCAGTTGCACAAATTCAGCATAGACTTCAGCCGAGTTTGCAAAGGCAAATTCTTGATCAAACCCTAATCGTCGTCCCACCTCCGCAAAAATTTCCCAGTCTGCTCTGGCTTCACCCACAGGCTCTCGGAATGCAGAACAGTAGGTCACCACTCGCTCAGAATTGGTCATGATGCCAGTTTTTTCACCCCATTGCGAGGCGGGTAACAGCACATGGGCGTAATCGACCATCTCTGTTGGATAGTAGACATCCTGATAAACCGTAAACTTAGATTTGCGGAGGGCGGCCTGGGTGCGTTTAATATCCGGCATACTCACCGCTGGGTTGGTAGCGGCTACCCAGAAAAACCCTACACTTTGATTTTCTAAGCCCAGAATCATATCCCAGGCCGTCAAACCGGGTTGGGGTGAAATACGTCCAGTAGGTAGCTTCCAAGCCTTTTCAACCTCTTGACGATGTTGGGGATTTTTGACCACTCGATATCCCGGCAAAATATGAGATAACCCCCCCGCTTCTCGCCCTCCCATGGCATTAGGCTGGCCCGTCAATGAAAACGGTCCCGATCCGGGCTTACCAATAGTTCCCGTCATCAGGTGCAAGTTAATAATGGTGCGGCACTTGGCCGTCCCTTCTGTGGATTGATTTACCCCCATCGACCATAGAGACAAAACGCGTTGAGACTCACTCCAATATTGGGCGGCCTGCTCTAATTCATCCACGCGAATTCCACAGTCTCTGGCCACTAATTCGGGAGGATATTGGCTAATCACACTGGCAAATTGGGCAAAACCAGCGGTACATTCATCTATAAATAGAGAGTCAAACTTGCCCCAACGCATCAACAAATGGGCAATCCCATTCAAGAGATTGATATCTGTACCGGGTTTGATGGCTAAGTGCAAATCTGCTTTTTCCGCTGTTTTTGTGCGGCGTGGATCGACGACGATCATTTTGACATGGCGATTTTTTTTATGGTGCTTTTGGAGTCGATTAAATACAATCGGATGACACTCAGCCGTATTGGTGCCAATCAGAAAAGCACAGTCCGTTAATTCCAAATCGTCATAACAAGCAGGGGGACCATCCGACCCCAAACTTTGGGTATAGCCTGCCACCGCCGAGGACATGCACAGGCGAGAATTAGCATCAAAGTTGTTTGTGCCCAAACATCCCTTTAATAATTTTTGAGCCACATAATAATCTTCCGTTTGGAACTGTCCAGAGCCGTACATGCAAATTGCGTCTGGACCTTGATATTTATGAACCGTCTTGAGTTCACTGACCACTCGTTCCAAAGCCTCTTCCCAAGTGACTTGACGAAAAGGTTGGTCCAAAGTATCTCGCATCATAGGGTAGCGTAGACGATCTTTATCCAACGCTCCAGCGACCGTAGCGCCCTTGACGCAAACCTGTCCTTTACTAGACGGATGAGATCGATCACCCCGCACTTGCCAAATCGGTGTACCTGCGCTATCCCGATTAACGGGTTTACCGGGTAGGGCAGGCGGTAAGACTTCTAATCCACAGCCCACACCGCAGTAAGGGCATAAAGTTTTGACTGGATCGGTCATAAACGTTTTGAATTCAGAAGGGCTGGCTTTGAAATTGGCACGGGTTGCCCGTGTCTCATAATCTCTAATAAAGGGATTAAAAATTGTAGAATTCACTACCAAATACTTTTAAGTCATGCAATCGTCACATGACTGCCATGCAAGTTATTCATATATGCATTCAAGAAATAGGGAATGAGTATTATTCATTCCCTATAAAGCTGTCTTCTATCTGTTAAACGGAGGCTTGCTCCTTCTAAAACTTAAAAGTAGTTCGAATCACACCGACTAAGATATCGCTATTGTTAGAGTCTCCTTCCGGGTTAATGAGATAAATCACACCTGGGGTAATGGTGATGTTTTCATTCACAGGTAAGGAATACAAAGCTTCTAAATGGAAGGTTTGATCTGGATTCTCCCTTCCAGCTACATCATTATCAATCACTGTTGGTGGTACCCCAACAATTAAGCCACCTGTTGCTCCTTCCATCCCGAGATCTGGAAAGGCCAGGTTAACGGCAGAGTTGATAATGTTTGCTTTGTTATTAGTGTTGTCTTCACGGGCAATCGTATAGCCAAACCAACCACCGACAGCGAGCCAATCTGTTAATTTGAGCGTTCCTTCAAAGCCGAAGGAATCACCGCTGATATTATTAGCACCGCCAAACGGATTATTGGAAAAGGCGGTTCCTGTTCCAAACCTCATCAAGCCATCAGGTGCTTCATTACGGATATAGGTTAAGCCAACTTGAGACCCTTCTGACGGTTTAATGCTGAGTTGAGCTAAAGCGCTATAGGTCCCACCAAATAACCCACCTTCATTTTCACCGTTAGCCAAGACTGTGCTTGTTGCTTGGTTAGCACGACCTGCTAAGTAGCCTAAGTCAAGCCGAAACTCATTGTCCTTGTTGAACGTGTAAGAGGTGCCGATACCCGCAACACCCGGAATCGCAACTGTACCAATCCGATAAATGGGATTCCGTTCACCAAAGAATGATAGAGCCCCTTTTCCACCACCAAACCCTTCAAAGTAAGGGTTAACAGTGGTTGCATAGTAATGGTGGAAAGCAGCATTGGCAAAGACAGTAACATCTAGGTTCTCGCCAATTGGAAATTTATAGTCCAGACGATCTAGAATCACACCGTTGTTGGTATTGCCCGTATCAAAAGCAACCCGAGTTTGCAGGGTGCCAGTATTATCAACAACCCCTGGGATATTGCCATCACTAAAGTTGACGGGACGATTAGAGGTTTGCAGTCTGGTATACAGACGATCATTACCGGTAAAGCTGGTAATCAAATTTAGACGAGCTCTCTGGTTTAGGGAAACGCGTCCGCTAATGTCAGCCCCTGTAGTGGCATTGTCGCCAGCAACACCACTAAAGGCAAAAATAGCTTCCCCGTTTAATTTAGTGGTGGTCGAGAACTGTTGTGATTCTACAGTTGCGACTCTTGCTTCTAAACCATCTACGCGACCTCTCAGGGTAGCGAGTTCAGCGGCAAATTCATCTTGCAGGGCCTTGAGAGCGTCTAAATCTTCTTTAGTTGCAAAACGATTGCTCAGATTGTCTAAACAAGCGTTCACTAAAGCAGCCGCTTCCCGCCGTGACATCGCTCGATCGGGCCGGAATGTACCATTGGGGTAACCCGCTACACAGCCATACCGTTCGACGAGAGACTGAATGGCTTGAAATGCCCAATCATCGGGTTCAATATCTGATAACTGAGAGACAGAAGTCACCTGTCCCAAGGATGCATCAGAACTATGCAAACTGGGGTCAGCAGGGAAATAAGGATCGCTTTGATCTGCAAGCTCAGAAATTGAGGGTGGGGGAGATGCCAATGTTGGCGTTTCTACCGCCTGGGCTAATTCCAGTTCAGTGGCTGGTACTGAGGGGGCTGATACTGGTAGCCCCTCTTCATTCTTCGGCGTTAATGCTAATGCTTCTGATCTAATATCTGTAGTTGATGTCGAATCAGAGGCTGGAGCAGGTAAGCAATTCAACATTGCTAACCCTAAAAAACTGGTGCTAAAAAGCAGTCGATACCAGGACAAACGTTTTGACATTATGTTCATGTAACCTCACACCGATAATGACGCTGAATATTGAGAAATACTCATATTGCAACGTTCGCACAGTGTAGGGAATACCTCAATGCAATTTTGTATCTCTTTGTACAATTAATCGAGACACATTATATTAGTGCATATCATTTATGTATAACTCGCATGAAGCCTGGTTGCCGTACTACTCCTATTACTTAGTGCAGTAAATTGTTGCCCAATAGATATACATCGTAATCAGTGGGAATGACTGGTAGCAGTGACTTCTGCAGGCTGCAATAAGCTCAAGAGGTTTCCGTCCGGGGTCCGCATAGCAGCAACTTTCCCAAACGCAGGTTCTCGAACCCGTCCTTCAAGTTGAGCACCTAAGGATTCCAAGGTTGCGATCGCAGCATGTACATCCTCAACATGGAAACTCAAAATCGGAGAGTCTCCACCCGCAGATTCACCTGCCGCATGCATAGCAATCGTTGTTCCATTGGCATCCAGCTCGGCCCAACCCGGACTTTGCATTTTGACTTTTAATCCCAGCCCTTCTGAGTAAAATTTCACGGTTGCCGGGATATCTTTGACCATGAGCATGACATGTTTAAATTCAGCGGCCATAATATCTATTCCTAAACGCCAATCACATTGATCATGGTGACATTTTTTCGATCGATCGTGGCAGTTCTAGGCCTTAAATGATGTGGCTACAAGCCAAAATCACCGGTCAGATGTGGTCCCAACTAAAGTTCGTTGAGCAGGTAAAGATTGATTGTTGCTAATTGCCTCTTCCCACAGTCCAACCAACGTCTGAAACGCACGGTCCCAGCTATAATTCTCAACACTGGACGGAGCATAGTCTCCCATGCCTCGTCGGAGGGGCGGACTATCGATTAGGGCTTGGAGCTTGTCTGCAAAATCATGAACGGATTGGGGTTCATACAAATAGCCATTACAGCCATGCTCAATATTTTCCACTACCCCACCTGCACGAGGTGCCACAACAGGAATTCCTGACGCAAACGCCTCTAAGATAGTTAGCCCTCGTGCCTCTTTCTCCGAGGTGGTGATGTGAATATCGCTATTGGCGAGTAGGACCGGAATTTGGGTTGGCTCGACCCGACCCAGTAGATGCACATGGGGGGTTAAGGCTCCTAATTCTTCCGCAATTTCTGCCCGCATCGAGCCATCACCAGCAACAATCAGGGCGACCCGATCCCGATCAATCCGGGACAAGAGTTCTCGCATTGCCTTAAAGGTAAAACCCCAGCCCTTATCAGGGGTAAGCCGTCCCACAAACACAAGCTTTACTTGCTGATCCACCTGGGGCAGGTCATAAGTCTGAGCAAAAAAATCAGAGCGACGTAGGCCTGGACTAAAGTTATCGGTATCAAAGCCCACTAGTCCTGCATACCGGGTGTTATTAATGCCCAGTTTGATGATTTTCTGTTGTGTAATTGGACTGGTCGTAAAGGTCTGATCGTAGGCGTTATACACACGTCGCAGCAATAGCTTAAATAGATTCTGGAGGCCAGAAATGGCAGCGGGCGGCCAGTCAAAATAGTCTTCGGCGTACTCGATAAAATTCGTACGATAAAAGCAGACACAAGGAATACCAGCCTGTTTGGCATAGTTGATGCCTGGAATTTGCAAAAGTCCCACAGACAAACGTTCCGGCTCATCCACATGAACAATATCGGGCTGAAATTCTTCTAAAGATTGCATCAAATGTGGTCGGGATCGCCAACTGATATTCCGCTCAAAATCCAATCCCATAAAGGCATCACTGGGTAAGTTAATGACCTCAATGTTAGGCAGAATCTCACCTGTGTAGTCTTGCCAGTTGGGATAGACACTTGCCAAAATGCTGTAGTCAGGACAAAAGACGCGGACTTGATGGCCCCACTGACTCAGCTTTTTCATGCGATTGAAGTCGGCAACGGTTACCCCATCAACGACAGGAAGGAAACCAGAGGTAATCATTGCAATCTTCATGGAGTAGTTACTTCCTCAAAGCTATAAGTGTCACGGATGTCCGGTTTGGATGTGGAGAAGTCTGGTCTTTTGACAGTGGGCAACTCTATATCTAAACGACGCAAACGACGGCTTCTGAAGGCCATAGCGGTGGCCACTAAGTTGCCAATTCCCATCATGAGCACCATGAGAGCAATCCCTCTGCCTTCACCAATTCCGCCAATGTAGGGACCCACAGTTTCTGCAAAGGGGCCACCCGCCATCAAGGGTTCTAGGAAATTTTCTATTAGAGGACCCACGACAATGTAGGCGAAGATCGCTAAAGATTTTTCAATCATTTGCTGCAGTGCAAACACCCGTCCTTGATAGTGTTGGGGGACTTTGCTCTGCCAAATCGCCTGGTTGCAGCTCACAATGATTGGTTGCGCAAATAGATAGACAAACAGTCCCATTGCCGCCAGAGGGATAGAGGTTTGGAGCGCCGCCATCAGCATAATCCCAGCCTGTAGCGGGATAAAGTAGAGCAGACCATAAACTCGGCGTTTGGGGCCACCCCAAGCCGTCATCACAATACTGCCCAAGAGTAGGCCACTGCCGCCAATCGAGAGCACATATCCCAGTTCTTCCCGAGACCCAAAATCCAAAATCAGCGGCCAGAATACAACTTCTAAAATGCCAACGGAGAAGAAGTTAGTGGACATGTAGAGCAGCAGCCGAGATAAACCAGGGCGTTTGGTGATGTATCGCCAGGCAAACTGCATCTCTTGCAATAGGCGGCGGATTTGGGGCGGTTTTGTCGGTCTGTTGCGAGTGATTTTGGGCAAGCGGGCAATTAACAGAGTCGACATCGCGATCAGAAAAGTGCTGAAGTCGATAATTAAGATGCCACCAATGCCTAGGATGCCAATTAGGAAACCTGCGATCGCAGGAGAAATCACCCGAGCAATCCCCCGAGAGATCTGGACCATGCCATTCATGCGGCTGTATTGGTCAGATGGGGTTAGCTGAGCGATCGCAGCGGTATAGGCAGGCACTTGAAACGCATTAAAAATGGAGTTAACACCCACCGCCAGATAGATATGCCAAATCTCCAGATGATTGGTTAAGACTAGGGCACCAATAATCAGTGTGCCAATACCTGCCGCTGCATCACTGAGAATCATGGCCCAACGACGGTCCCAGCGGTCCACCAGTGACCCGGCAATGGGTGAGATGAGGGTATTCGGCAAGTAGGTGAATAAAATCACCAGTGCTAACTGGCTAATCGACTGATTCTGTTGATAAACCCATACCCCGAGAGCAAACTCCGTCAGTTTTGTTCCTAGCAGAGAAACAACTTGCCCTAACCAAATTAGTAGAAACGTTTGCATCCAATACCCTTAAACATTCGTGAGGCGAGTTTTGTGGCAAAAATAATGATGGCAGATTATTTTAAAAGCAGAAGCACACGCTTTTGCTAAAGCAGAAAGCCGCAAATATTCTAAGTGTTGCCCGTGGATATACATACAATATTCAAAAGAACATAGTAATGAAAATTAGAGCTTATACTCAGATCTGGTCATCTAAGGACTAAGCTACTATTACTCAACTAAAATTCAACACATTCAAAGAGTATCGATGCACAATAGTGTTTGACCATAGCAAGAAATTAAGGTGCAATAATCAACTCATTCCACAAAGAAACCGCTAGAAAATTATTTCTTCGTAAGATTCCTACGACATAGAAGAATTGACTTTTGTTTCCCTACTCTCCAGACCTAAAATTAGCTTTAACCGCTAGATGTCTGGCTATACTGGGCATGAGTTGTTGAAGCAAACTTTAATTCCTAGTTAAGCTTTGGATCAACAACAGTATGCATGTCTACATTGCAACCACTTAAAGCTAAAGTCAAACCCTAGTGTTGAGATTTTTTAAGTGTCCAGTGTTCTAGCAACTCATAGATTCAGAACAGCAAGATGCAATGATACTTATGGGCTGAGTCCATGAGCACATCTTAGGGAAATCATTAACAAAATGATTTAGCGACTTATCCCTCTTTTGCAGTGTTCCTGTTCATGCCAGCCCTATCGATCACTGCTTATAAATCCTAGTATTTTTCTACCTATTAGTATCCCTTGGTTAGAGAAAAGTATTGATTTCAAGACTTAAATCCTTAAATCAATGTCAAGGTCATAGTCTGGAGTCTACAAGGGTACACTAGTTCGGGTAAGGGTCTTAATGCTATTCGAACATGATTCAGGCTCAAGAAATACGGGTTGACCCATATTTCCGTTGTGAGCTGAGTTGTTCTAGAACAATGTAATAGGGCAGTTCTGGCTTCGGCAGCGGGTTGATAAAGCCTTATTACCGAAGGCTGTTGACAATCCACAGGATAGGCTGAGAAACCTTACATTCCAAAGTCAGTTTCCGTCGCAAGGGTCACAAGGTACAAAAGGTTGGCAGCAATTCAGCGAATTTGGAGTCAGTTAGCCACAGTTCCTCGACAGATGTCTTTGGGGATCAAATCTTTCGTCTATCATCTGGAAACGTCTACCCTGCTACTACCGCCAGTTAGGCAGCCTTGGATCACGGGAAACCAGGTTTTGCTTGCCTTTCAAAGGCTGGCTGAAATCGATGCTCAACAACTTCGCCCCCACTTTCGTTTGCAAAAGGTGGTGGAAGTCCTGAGCGAAACGTTGGGAGTTCCGATTGCCATCATTGAGTTTTATTCTCCGACCCTCAATACCCTTGAGTATGAAGTCGGCACGGTTTGTTTGCTATCGACGGATGACACCAGCACACCGAAACTACGAGGGATGCTTCCCAATCCTGTGATCTTATCGCGAGTCCCTACTTTCGACACAGATGCTCAAGGAATTACTATAGACAACAGTCTTTGTGGCTATTTGCCAACGTCAAGCATGCTGAAAACTCTGATTCAGTTGCCGTTGATATCAGATCAAACTGTATTGGGCGTTTTGAGTTTAGCCAGTCCTGAGCCATTTCCCGATCTCCAAGCCTTTCGACCTTGGGGCCAAAACCTTGCTAGCTACGTCGCTAGATTAGTTCAATCTCACCAATTGGCAACGCAGTTAAAATCGGTACAGCAGCAATTTGAATTAGTTGCTACGAGTGTTAATGGTTTTTTCTACGATTGGAATGTGCAGTCCGATCGGGTGCAACGGTTTTCTAATTCTACCCATCAGGAGCCAGAACAGTCCTTAGCACCAACCCTAGAGGCTTGGCTTGCAGAGATTCACCCGGATGACCGACCCGCTGTCGAAGCGCTTATTGAGCAGGATTTTCAAGGACAAGATGATTTTGAGATAGAGTATCGAGTCCAAGGCAAGGAGCAGTTGGCAATACCGATGTGCGATCGCGGTCTCATTCTTCGCGATCAGCACGGACATATCACTCGAATTGTGGGCATCGTTCAAGATATCACTGAGCAAAAACAGACAGAACAAGCTGCTCAACAACAAGCTGCGGAATATCAGACCCTGTTGGCCGATATCAAAGTGATTGTGTTTCAGACCGATCGGTCTGGGAACTGGACTTATCTCAATCCAGCCTGGACTGAGCTCACAGGCTATACCTTGCCGGAGAGCTTGCGGAAACCCTTCTCAGACTTTGTGCATCCAGACGATCGGCAAGGGTATTGGCAAGCCTTTCAAAATTTAGTGGATGGTACATCCGAAACCTATCACCACGAAGTGCGCTACTTAACCAAACAAGGGCGTTGTTGCTGGTTTGAAGTCCATCGTCAGGTGCTCCTGGCCGAGGATGGTAGCATTACGGGCACTGCTGGGACCTTGGTAGATGCCACAGAACGTAAACAAACCGAAAGAGCACTGCTGCACGATGCCTTACATGATGGTCTAACAGACCTTCCCAACCG
>CALDHF010000303.1 GCA_937941595.1 uncultured Acaryochloris sp.
CCGATCTGGGTTGATATAACCACAGCGGGCCCCTCCTTCAATAGACATGTTACAAACGGTCATCCGTTCTTCCATACTCATGTGTGCAAAGGTCGTTCCGGCAAATTCATAGGCGTAGCCAACACCACCTTTGACCCCTAAAGTGCGGATGATATGGAGGATGACATCTTTCGCGAAAACGCCGGGGGGTAATGTGCCGTTTACTTCTACCTTGCGAACTTTAAGTTTGGCTAGAGATAAGGTTTGGGAGGCTAGGACATCTCGGACCTGACTCGTGCCAATACCAAATGCGATCGCACCAAATGCACCGTGGGTCGAGGTATGACTATCTCCACAAGCAATCGTCATTCCGGGTTGCGTCAATCCCTGCTCTGGGGCAATCACATGAACAATGCCTTGTTTCCCAGACCCAATATTATGAAAGGTAATATTATGATCTTTGCAACTCTGCTCCAGAGCCTGCATCATCTCTTCTGCGAGACTATCGGCAAAAGGACGGGCTTGATTCTCAGTCGGTACAATATGATCAACCGTGGCCACCGTCCGTTGGGGATACATCACTGTCAGCCCCCGCTCTTTTAACATAGCGAAGGCCTGGGGACTCGTGACTTCGTGAATCAGGTGCAGTCCAATAAACAATTGTGTCTGACCAGAAGGCAGCACACCCACGGTATGCAAGTCCCAAACTTTATCAAACAGCGTGCCTTGGCTCATGATGGAGATAATCAATGGTACAGTTGGACTCCAATTTTATCTCAATTCCGAAAAGGGTTTGAGAGAGATGATCGGGAGTCTTGAATATTGACGTTACATAGGCAGCCTCAATGGGTAAAAAACAACGACCTCCATCAGATCGTCAAGTCTATAGCGAGTTCGGCAATACCGCTCGCCCCGCCCCCACCTCTCGCCCGGATCCACCCTCCTCTCAGCAGGCATTAAAAATCCAAGTCTCGCGCAAGGGGCGTAAAGGCAAAACCGTAACCATCATTAGTGGATTTCAGTCTCAGCCCACAACCCTAGCTGACCTGACCAAAAAGCTCAAAGCCCAATGTGGAGCTGGGGGAACTGTCAAAGATACCGAAATCGAAATCCAAGGAGATCATCGACAAAAGCTAGGTGACTATCTCAAAAAACTAGGATACCCCGTCAAATTTGTAGGGGGTTGAACAGTAGTATCCAGAGACATTAAAGATCCACTGGGTGGATACCCTCGATACTCACAATGCCGGTTCTTTTTATGAGCATTTACTGGCAAATGAGGCCTGTACTTTGGCTCAACGCTTGGAGTTTTACAACACTCCTAAGTCAGCCAGTTGGCTAGACATTTTTTCTGCGTTAGCCCAAGACTGCTGACATCGATGCATCCCCAATATCAAACAACTATCTCAGCAAGTGTTGGCGTTAGTAAACCAACGTCATGAGCAATGCATCAAGATTCATTGGCAATTTTCGGTTCAGGCAGCTCGCAAAAACCTCTATCGCCACTAAGAGAAAATCAAGGACGATCGCGCTGATTCTTTATACATCAATTACTTAATATACAGAGTACTAAGTCACTTTAACTAAGATTTCTTGCACTTACATTATCTGGAGATCTTCTCTTTTTTGGCAAAAAAATCAGTTGGACAATATCAGCACCACATCCCATGATCGTGGACAACTTAATTAATAGTTAAGCTTCAGATTCTACCTTCAACACTAACCTTTACTGATATCAGATTCTACTCATTTCTGAAGGTGTATAAATATGGAATGGTATCTTACTGTTGTCAAAGAAAAATATGCGGAATTTAGCGGTAGAGCGAGACGCAACGAATATTGGTATTTCGTGTTATTCAATTTTCTAATTTCTATTGGACTGGGAATAATTGATGGTGTTCTGGGTCTAGGAGCTGGTTCTGGAGTCGGTCTTCTTGGTGGAATTTATAGTTTAGCCGTCTTGATCCCAAGTCTTGCAGTCGCGGTGAGGCGACTTCACGATACGGGTCGGAGCGGTTGGTGGTTGTTGATTAGTTTAATCCCAATAGTTGGTGTCATTATCCTGATCGTGTTTTTAGCCTCTGAAAGTCAGAACGGCAAAAACCAATTTGGTTGAGTTCGAGAGGTGTCTGAACTGAATTACTCCAATGATGATGTTGCCTCGATTTATACAGTCAATCTAGATAATCTGATCGCTGTCTACAATGTTGCAACATCATTTTGGGGTTCTGTTTCCACAATCTATAGTTATAGTTTGTGTGGTGCTATCAGAGATAAGGCTATAGTCAAAAAAGAAGCCTTTTCCATCAACCTTTATGAAGACCTATACGACCGTATCCCCCTCAATGAGTTCAGGCATGAGTGCGCCTGATGCAGAAGTATCATGGCGCATTAAGCTGCTTTATGATGGTGCTTGCCCGCTCTGTGTCCGAGAAGTCAACTTCTTACAGAAGCGAGATGCGGGGCGAGGATTGGTTGCATTTGTGGATATTGCTGATCTGGATTACAGCCCAGAAGAGAATGGTGGGATTGACTTCGAAACAGCTATGGGGCTGATTCATGCGGTGTTGCCTGATGGCAGTACGCTGGTTGGGGTACCCGTCTTTCGCAAAGTTTACGAGATTTTAGGAATGGGTTGGGTTTATGCCATTACTAAGGTGCCTATCGTGGGTCCCATTGCCGACTTCGTTTATAACGTGTGGGCGGATTGGCGCTTAAGGTTAACGGGGAGAGCTGATTTAGCGACCATCTTGGCAGAACGGCAACAGCAAATTGAGGCTTGTACTGATCGATGTCGAGTCTCTGCAGAATAGAAGTTTTAGGGACTCCTGTTGCTTGCATCGCCTGGTCAGTTTACCAAGATGTGATCAGGAGTTCTGTGATTTTGCCACGTTTTTTGGGATTAGAGTTGATGGCCCGGGCGGCCTGAATAGGGTGAATGGAGAAATTCCTATATAGCCCACGAATGAAGGGGCAATCTGAGTTAGAGAGCATAACCGGAATACCACGCTTAGCTAAAGCGGTAAAAACTTGAGCTAAATGATCTTGATCTGCTGCTGTAAAGGCGCCACGGGAATAGGCAGTGAAGGTACTGGTGCTACTAATAGGATGATAGGGCGGATCAAAATAGACGAAATCTTGGTCTGATTGAGCTAAATCCAAAACTTTTGCGAAGGGTTGCTGGTAAATTTGTGTGTTTTGTAATGCTGCTGAAACCGCATGTAACAAGTCCCGGTCACAAATTTTGGGATTTTTATAACGGCCCATGGGCACATTGAATTTGCCTTTGGAATTTTCCCGGTAGAGACCATTAAAACAGGTTCGATTTAGATAAATGAGTCGCGCGGCTCGCTGGGCTGGGATGGTAGATTCCTGGGCTCGAATTTGATAGTAATAGTCTTGACAATGCTGACGAGCGTGACGATCTAGTTGCTCAATGACGGCTTCATGATCATCGCGGATACAGGTGTAAACATTGACGAGTTCTGGATTGATATCTGAAAGGACGGCCTGGGTGGGTTGCAAATGGAAAAAGATGGCTCCACCCCCTAAGAACGGCTCATAGTAGGTTTGATAGGTTGTGGGCAAGTAGGGTTTGTATTGGGCAATTAAGCGACCTTTGCCCCCTGCCCATTTCAGAAAAGGGCGAACGGGACGCTTTGCACCCTCAGAGATATCGGTCGGCATTAACTTTCAACCCTACGGGTTAGAAGGCCAAGGCTTTGGGTTAAGATCAAGTCTGTCAACCTGAGCACAATATAGGTAGATCGGCGAAACGTTATGGGTGATTTCTTTAACAAACTTTCTCGCTATCCTAGATTCCTGATTACCATTATAGTTGGGATATTTTGGAGCCTGATCAAGCCTCTGCGGGGATTTGCCAAAAATCCGGTTGCGGCCATTGCCACCTTGGGTATTTTGGTGGGGGGGCTGATGTTTCTCAGTTTTACGCTCAGTGCCATGCTAGGGCTGACTACCTTAAACTAGGCGTTGGGGAAAGAAGTTATCTGTTAGCGGTTTCATCTTCGATGAGATGAAGGAGTAAGAGTTTATGGCTACAGGACGACGGGTTTCTCGCGTTGCCGAACTGATTAAACGCGAAGTCAGCCTGATGCTGTTGCATGGCATCAAGGATGACCGGGTTGGCTCGGGCATGATTAGTGTGACGGCGGTGGATTTATCAGGTGATCTTCAGCATGCCAAAATCTTTGTCAGTATTTACGGGACGGATGACGCCAGAGAAGAGACGATGATGGGGCTGGAATCAGCAACGGGGTATGTCCGCCGGCAGTTGGGGCAACGCCTGAATCTACGCCGCACGCCGGAAGTCATTTTTTGCGAGGATCGCTCCTTTGAGGATGGCAATAAAGTATTGAGTTTGTTGCATAAGCTCAATCAGGAGCAACCCAAGGATACCGAAGCTAACGCGACGGATCAACCTGTTGCGGGTTCATTAGACGCTGATGTTTGACTGCATTAAACCTTGACTTATCTTTTGCCTGATCTAGAGACGTTGTCTTTGCCAGAACAAGTTGCTCAGATGCTTGTTGTCAGGGCATCGGGATATTTGTTTGATCACCAAATTCAATACCCAACTTGGGAACCGAAAGCTGATGTCTTGCAGCATTGGTTGACAGAGCTGGGGGTGGGCGGTGTGATTTTGCTGGGGGGGAGTGCGGGAGAGATCGCATGGCGCTGTCAGCAACTTCAGGATTGGGCTGCTATGCCGTTATTCCTGGCGGCGGATATTGAGGAGGGGGTTGGTCAGCGCTTTTCAGGGGCCACTTGGTTCCCACCTCCTTTGGCTTTGGCAGGGCTAGCTCAGTCGGCCAGGGGTTTAGAGCAAGCTCGAAAGTCTGCTCAACAAATGGGAGCATGGACGGCCCAGGAAGCATTGGCGATTGGTCTGAACTGGGTGTTAGCTCCGGTAGTGGATGTCAATAACAATCCCCAGAATCCGGTGATTAATGTCCGGGCTTTTGGGGAAACGCCTGAAGTCGTCAGTCAATTAGCGACAGCGTTTATTGAGGGTGCACAGCCTTATCCGGTGCTGACGACGGCTAAGCATTTTCCGGGGCATGGCGATACAGAGACAGATTCTCATCTGGAGTTGCCGGTGGTATTGCATGGGTGCGATCGCATCCGCAATACCGAGTACCCTCCTTTCCAGGCAGCGATTGCAGCCAATGTGGATGGAGTGATGAGCGCCCACTTGCTGATACCGGCTTTAGATCCAGACTACCCGGCCACGCTTTCCTCCAAAATTCTCACGGGTGAGTTGCGAAAAGCCTTGGGATTTGATGGGCTAATTGTTACCGATGCTCTAGTGATGGGAGCCATTGCGAATCAGTATGGGGATAATGAAGCGGCTGTTTTGGCCGTCGCCGCTGGGGCAGATATTTTGATGATGCCTGGGGATCCGCCTGGCGCAATTGCCGCTGTCTGTGCAGCGGTTGAACAAGGGCGGATTGCCCCAGAGCAAATTCAAGCTTCGGTGGAACGCATTTGGCGGGCCAAGCAAAAGATGACGACCTATGACGTTGAGGATACGAGTTACCAACATGCGTGGGAGACTCAAACGCCTCTACATATTGATTTAGATCGGCTAGGAACGGAGGAGGCAAGGGCCACTGCCACGACGATTCTCAAAGAGTCCAATGTGATTCATGGCCAGATCGCTACTGTCCCGGAACATGCCCGCACCTTAATTATTGTGGATGATTTGCTGGACTGTGCCTTTCTAGGTCGCAAAGCGCCCGCAATCGATCGCCTGCGCAAGCTGGGCTATCAAGTTCAAATTGTGGATGGCAATACGCCGGAGATTCCCTTGGCAGAGACCACGCCCCACCCAACATTTCTGCAACTCTTTATTCGGGGAAATCCGTTTCGGGGCAGTGCTCAGTCGAGTCGAACAGCCCAAACCTGGTTTGAGTTTTTGGTTAATACGAAGCAGTTACAGGCACTGGTTATCTATGGCAGTCCCTATACCCTAGAGCAGTTCCAACCTCAACTGCCGTCAGACATTCCCTGTGCCTTTAGTTATGGACAGATGCCATTGGCACAAGAACTGATCTTGAACCAACTCTTCTCGGGCTAAAAATAACAAGATAGAGACCTAGTTTATCGAGCTTAGGAAACAGAAATACAAAGAGAATTCTTAAAGTGGAGTGGTAGAATAGTAC
>CALDHF010000304.1 GCA_937941595.1 uncultured Acaryochloris sp.
TCGCAGGTAATGCAAGACTGGGGGGCAATATCTAGGACTTTCAGCCTTAAAGTGTCTTTATAGACAACTTTATCCAGGACGGGAACGATAAAGTTTAAACCAGGATCCAGTCGTTTTTTGTAACTGCCTAGATTTTCAACGAGAGCAGCATTGCCCTGGTTAATAATGCGAACTGAGCTGACAGCGCCTGAGCCACCTAAAGCAACAACAATGAAAAAAAGAAATTGCTCCATGATTGATTGATTCCTTCAGCGAGGGTTTTGAAAGATTTTTACAGTTTTGATTCGAATATGAGACCTTCATCAAACTCAGTCGGAATGACGAATAAGGTCGTCCCTTTGCGACCTACGACGTAAACCTTAGTGTTGCTGGAAATTTCAAGGGTCTCATCTTCACAGCGAGCCTGCCATGAACTCCCTTCATAAATAACTCGACCGGCGCGTCCTGCAGGAATTTGAGTTAGGGTCTCTGCTTCCACATCGGATTGCAGAATTCTAGGCTTTTTCTTGGGTGCAAACTTCCGGATTACCCCAATCAAAATCACCGATATGATTAGCCAAAGCAAAGCTTGTAGATAAAAGTGGGGTAGCACCAATGAGATCACAGCTACCAAAAAGGCGCTGATGCCCATCATCATTTCTACTAAAGCAGTTGGCGTAATGAATTCGAAAACACAAAACGCTACCCCGAGTCCCAACCACAACCAAGTCAAAGTTGAATTCCCTCATCAAAATATTGGACGAGTCTATTGCTTTATCAGAAGTATACCCAGGAAGTCCATCCTCTAATGCTTATCGATTCAGCCTATGTATAGGCAGGGAGTAGGTGCTGGAGATGAGCAAGACAAAAAGATAAATCCGTAGGCTTAGATGGTTTCTGTGTTACCAGCAAACCTCTCAATTGAATGGGAATCGCATGCTGGCCATCTTTCCTTCGTTGTAGAGACTCAAAGTTAGATGTTGCGACAGCATTTTGTCAACGTGTGACTTGTGTGAAGGAAGGGAGCATCCCTGCTGGAATCGATGGTTATGCTAGAACGTCCATAATCCATTACTGGGTAAGTCTATAGAGTTCTGCCAAGGTCTAATGCATTACAGCAGGGATGGAGTTGATGATTAATAATCACAAAAAAGTTCAGACTGTTTGATCAGTTGCTGAAGTTCATCGCATTCCATGCCCTGGATTGCCATTGCTAAGCCGGTATGGACAAGGGATAATCTTTTTCTGGCATCTGGGCTTAAGTCTTCGGCAGCTTCTTCTGCACAATCTAGGATTGTTGCTGTCATGGTCAAGTTATCAAAGGTAACAGCTAATGCTTCGGCCAACAGACTTGTTAACATGATTTCCCCGTTCAGTTCCTGAGTTCTTCTATATCATCGGATAAAGTAATTAAGAACGAAACAGAGTTATCACTGATTTATAAGAATAGCGGTATAAAAATCTCTAGTGGTTTACTCGGATAGCGATATTACTTAGCTTGAGCCGATCTATCAGGCTAATCTCTAGTGGTTTACCCGGAGAAACGAAAAATCATTTCCCATGCCCAATTAAATCCATGCAGATTAAGGGGGACTACTGATATGAGAGATTGGTCGAAGTGATGATTTTTTCGGACTATTTCTGTTGATTTTTTGGCCTTTGATTGTTTGAGAAAGTTATTGTTCTTTGGCTAATTTTCTATCAAAAGCGTCCTGGTGGCCAAAGGCTGCACCATATTTTTCAATGGCATGCTGATGACGGCAGCATTAGTGGTTGGAGTATAAAAGCGATTTGGATAGTCTGACAAGACCGTAACCTCAATGTCCAAGGTAAATCCCCAGTCTGTCCAAAACTGGGGATTCGTCGATATATAGTGCCAATGACAGAGAGAGGGTTACTGCTTGGATTGCCCTCCTTGTTGATGGTAACGACGGCCCCGGCCCCGGCGTCCCTTTCTTTCTTTTTTAAGCTCTACCATTTTGGTTCGCTGTTCGGGTGTTAAGACTTGGCGGATCTTGAGTTTGTTCTCAAATCGAGCATCGCCCATTTCCCGACGCAAATCTTGTAAGACTCGATGCTGAGCTCTCAATTCGTCATCAGAGGCATCACCTGCCATCAAGGTTTGCATTTTTTCTCTAGCTTCTTGCTTAGCTTCTCGCTGAGCTTCTTTGGCTTGTTTACCTTGCTCACGAATTTGATCAATTTCAGCAGCTTGCTCTGGGGTGAGATTCAATTCCTGGCGGAAGCGTTCTTGACGACGTTGTTTATACTCTTCTTTATTAGGTTTTTCCGTTTCACTTGCCTCTTGAGCAATGGCATAGTTAGGAAATAGAGGGTTGGTACCAGCTGTCAAAACACTTCCTGCTGGGATGAGCAATGGTAAGGCGGCTAATAGGTAAATGGAACGAAATTTCATTTTGAACAAACCTCTTGATTGTATGTATTGGGCGGAGCAGGTTGATATCGGTGAGCAACTGATCCCAACGCTTTCATCTTAAAGAGTTTGCTCCTATGACCAACAGGATCGCAGTTCCCAAATTGAATAAGCCCTAAGGACTGAATTGCATTAGTACTAAAGTCCTAGAGCACGCCTGAAAAGGATGGGAAGGTAGATCCTGTTAGATTGAAGGACCGTCACTTATAGTGAGAGAACGTCAAAGCATTATCGCTTTGACGAACGCGCTCCTAGACTATTGCCGCTTATGTCTCGGCCTTTCCGACCCAACCATCCTTTTCACCTGCTGCTTTATTTGGAATGGATTTTGTTGGGGATCGCACTGCTCACTTTTTTTGTTCCCTTCCCCCGTCATTCTTTTCTGTGGCCCCACATCGTTCCAGGGCGAGGTCTGAAATTTCCCTTGGGTGTGCTTCTGAGTATTGTGGCTTTGGGGGGGGTAGGGTTAAGACTGCCTATTCATCGATCGCAAGTCGTGAAAGGGTTATATACCGGCTTGGGGCTAATGCTTTGTTGGGCCACGGTGCTCATGGGAGGACGATTTCGAGAATACTTTACTCCCATGTTGCTGATTGTAGTGATTCGAGCCTGTTTACTATTTCCTTGGAAACAGCGACTGATTGTGGCTTCTGTGGCCTATGGTTCTTTCCTTATACGTTTGATGTCGGGAATGCAAAGGGTCCGTCCCCCAGGCATGCCTCGGAGAATGGGCCCCCCTCCGCCCTGGCGAGGCCGAGGCTTATCCCAAGAATTACTGGCCAGTCTCCAATTGAGGAGTGCACTGTTATTTGGGTTGGTTTTGGTCTTCGTCTTACTGATGGTTGGAGCGTTATTAACAGAACATCGTAGCCGAGCTGAATTAGCAGGCGCGAATCAGCGATTACGCCAATATGCCCTAATGATTGAGAATCAGGCAACCCTGCAAGAACGGACTCGCATTGCCCGAGAGATGCATGATTCCGTGGGGCATTCTCTTACCGCTCAAAGTATTCAACTAGAAAATGTTGAATTGTGGATGTTACCAGATCCGACTAAAGCGTCTGACCATTTAACAAAAGCTCGGTCTCTGGGCAAAGATGCATTACAAAGTGTCCGACACACTGTGGCGGCCCTGCGCAATAATCCCTTGAAAGGACTGTCTTTGTCCCAGGCTCTGATTAAACTCACCCAGGAGTTTGAACGCAATACCACGATCCGAGTTCTGCTCTCTACCCATCTTGAAACCCCGATTTCTAAAGAGATGGCGGCAGCGCTTTACCGTCTAGTACAAGAGGCTTTGACAAATGTATCGAAGCATAGTGGCGCTTCACAAGTCACGATTAACCTTACTGAACTTGAGGCGGGACTTTCTCTAAAAATGTCAGATAATGGCCAAGGTTTTCTGCCGGAGAAAAACACTACAGGATTTGGCTTACAGGGGATGCGAGAACGAACTGAAGCCCTGGGAGGCACTTTTGAGCTACTGAGCCAACCCCAAACGGGTTGTCATATTCATATCCATATTCCTAGAGTGGGGGAACAGCTATGATTCGGGTGATGTTGGTGGACGACCAGGGGATCGTTCGAGAAGGTCTCTCCAGTTTGTTGAATTCCAAACCCGATTTAGAGGTGGTGGGTGAAGCCGAAAATGGCCAAGTCGCGATTAAGCGGGCTCTTGATATTCAACCCGATATTATTTTGATGGATATGCGTATGCCTGTTATGGATGGGGTGGCCGCAACCCAAGCTTTAAGACAACAGGCTCCTGAAATCAATATTTTGGTGCTAACTACGTTTGATGATGAGGATTATGTGTCTCAGGCGATGCGATTGGGTGCAAGGGGCTATCTCCTCAAAGACACGCCCTCTGATGAGCTAGCGGAGGCCATTCGGGCGGTTCATAAGGGGTACACTCACTTTGGCCCTGGTCTGTTTGAAAAAATGATTACGGCACCCCTACCTGTGGAAAATCCACCGGAACTGGAAGAGCTAACGCCGAGAGAGAAAGAGGTTTTGGCGCTCATTGCTGCAGGCCAAAGTAATCGAGAGATTGCTAAGGCCCTATTTATTTCTGAGCGGACGGTCAAAAACCACGTCAATAGTATTTTGAAGCGGCTAAATTTGCGCGATCGCACCCAAGCAGCTATCCTCGCCACTAACCTCCATCAGCGCTAGCTCCCATAAAGGTTTTGGACGATGGAGACGGAATTCCTACCTAAAATGCAAACTCCTACCTAATATTCAGGGATGGATGGATCGATTTCACGACTCCAGGCTGTAATCCCACCCGTAACATTAGTGCCAGAAATGCCCGCTTCCTGCAAATAGCCCAGGGCTTTGGCAGAACGACCCCCCATTTTGCAATGAGCAATTAGGCGATGGCCATTAAGCATTTCCTTAACTTTAGGAATGGCTTCACCACTCTCAATCTCAGAAAGGGGAATTAAGACGGAACCAGGAATCCGAGCAATCTCATATTCATGGGGATTGCGAACATCTAACAGCACAAAGTCGTCAGATCCACTATCGAGGAGCTGCTTTAGATCTTTGACAGACATTTCTTCCATATTGGCTTGTTGCTCCGCTTCGGCTGCATTGGCTTGGGGGATACCGCAAAATTCCTGATAATCAACCAGCTTTTCAATGACGGGTCGCACGGGATTGGGACGTAGCTTTAATTCGCGGAACTTCATCTCTAAGGAATTGAAGAGCAGCAAGCGCCCGCTGAGGGTTGTCCCTTGCCCCAAAATAATTTTAATGGCTTCAGTCGCCTGGATAATGCCAATGATCCCTGGCAAAATTCCCAAGACGCCGCCTTCCGCACAGGAGGGTACTAATCCAGGAGGGGGAGGCTCGGGATATAAATCTCGATAGTTGGGACCGCCTTCGTAGTTAAAGACTGTGGCCTGGCCTTCGAACCGATAGATAGACCCGTAGACATTGGGTTTATCTAGCAGGACACAGACATCGTTGACCAGATAACGGGTCGGGAAATTATCGGTGCCATCGATAATGATGTCGTAAGGTTCTGCAATTTCTAGGGCATTTTCTGACGACAGCCAAGTGTTATGGAGATCTACCTGACATAACGGATTGATTTCGTGAATACGATTTTTGGCGGATTCGATCTTGGGCTTACCCACCCAAGAGGTTCCGTGAATGACTTGGCGTTGGAGATTAGAAGTATCGACAACATCGGCATCAACAATGCCCAAGCGGCCCACTCCGGCTGCGGCTAGGTAGAGCAATAGCGGTGAACCTAATCCACCGGTGCCCACACAAAGGATACTGGCGGCTTTCAAGCGTTTCTGCCCCTCTAGACCCACTTCTGGCAAAATGAGGTGGCGAGAGAAGCGCTCGTATTCTTCTTTGTTGAGCTGAATCTGGTCCAAATTAGGATTAAGCATGACGAACATCCTTAAAGGAAAGATGTATAAGTGGTCTAAATATCTGTTTCAAGGGGTGACGCGACTGCAGAAGCAGAAACGGTGACTGGTTCAGATCGAAACTGCTGTTGAGCATCCAACATCCAACTGCGAAAGTCGTGGGGTACGCCGTTGTTGACGGCAACTATCACATAGGAGTATTGGGGCCAAGCCCAGTTGCGATCGCATTCAGAAGGAACGGCTTCATGATTCGGATGAGAGTGATAAACCCCTATAATATCCCACCCCTGTGTGCGTGCGTATTTCTGAGCATTAAATAAATCTTGAGGTGCAATCCAATAGCGACGATTAGCCGTTAGGGTCTGCTCAGATGCTTGTGCATCAATAGACTCGGATGCTGAGTCCCAGGCATTATCAGTCGTGTAAAGTCCCAATAGCGTTTTTTGTAATTCCCCTCCTACGTCTACTATGTGCCCTAACATTAGGCCACAACATTCTTGAGGATAACAATCCCGAGCATGAGATTGTATGTGATCAATCTGTTCTGGGTTGAGGCTTAGCACTGTAGAACTATTGAAACAGCTACTTCTGATGTTCCTATGATAGTTTCCTGAGGATAGATTGAGAATCATAGAGTACAGCTCAAGACTTCAAAGCAATAATCTACATCCTTAATCTGGATGATTTTTGAGGTTTTTCGAGACCGCTGTGGTTTTATTATGCTTACGGCAGATGATTGCAGCAATACCCTTCTCAGTCGTGTCTGAATACCTTTATGAACCTCTTGAAGGGAATAGGGATCATTATGGTGGTTATAGGCCATATCTTGGATGGGTATTCGAGAATATAGTTATACGTGAACGCCTGAGCTTGATAGCCCCGCAACTTCAGTTCGGGGTGGAAAATCAAGTTCGCGGCTTTAGCCGCCTTGAGATCAATGTTTCTCATGATGTGG
>CALDHF010000305.1 GCA_937941595.1 uncultured Acaryochloris sp.
GCTGGCATTGCGATTGGACGTTTTTTCCCAGGTGTTGCCATCGCCCTAGATGCGGCCAGCATTTACCAAGTTTCGATTCCCATCGCGATTTGTCTATTTTTCATGATGTACCCGATCATGGTCAAAATAGATTTTAGTCAGGCCCGTCGAGCCGCGCGCACCCCCAAACCCGTTCTCCTCACGTTGATTATCAATTGGCTGGTAAAGCCGTTCACCATGGTGGTCTTTGCCCAGTTTTTCCTAAGTGGATTATTTCAGCCATTGCTGCAAGGGACTGAGGTTATTCGCGGCAGTGAAGTGACGTTGGTTAATTCCTATATTGCCGGAGCCATTTTGTTGGGGATTGCGCCTTGTACCGCCATGGTGCTGATGTGGGGCTATCTCTCCTATAGCAATCAAGGCCATACCTTAGTGATGGTTGCCGTCAATTCCTTAGCTATGCTGTTCCTCTATGCTCCGTTGGGGCGCTGGCTGCTGGCTGCGAGTGATTTGGTTGTGCCTTGGCAAACGATTGTTTTATCGGTGCTGGTTTATGTGGGGTTGCCCTTAGCGGCGGGTATGAGTTCTCGCTATTGGATCTTGAAACATCGTGGCCGTCAGTGGTTTGAGCAAACGTTTTTAAAATGGCTGAGTCCGATTGCGGTATTGGCACTGTTGGTCACTCTTGTGCTGTTATTTGCCCTCAAAGGGGAGTTAATTGTCCAAAATCCCCTGCACATTCTGTTGATTGCAGTGCCGTTATTTCTGCAAACCAACTTTATTTTCTTGATCACCTACGTTGTGGCTCAGAAATTAGGACTTACCTATGAAGATGCCGCACCGGCTGCTTTAATAGGAGCCAGCAATCATTTTGAAGTTGCGATCGCAACTTCGGTTACCCTTTTTGGTCTGAGTTCCGGAGCAGCCCTCGCCACGGTAGTTGGCGTCTTAATCGAAGTTCCAGTCATGCTGATGCTGGTCGAGGTTTGTAAACGAACCGCCTTCTGGTTTCCTAGAGATCCAGCCAAAGCCACACTCCTGGATCCGCGCTGTTCTCGTCCTTTGGCCTAAACCTCTATTCATTTCAAGGCAGGTATAAAGATGAAACGCATTATGTTTGTCTGCAAGCATAATTCCCGTCGCTCCCACATGGCAGAAGGATTTGCCAAAATTTTAGGTGGGAAAGAGGTTGAGGTGGCCAGTGCCGGGTTAGAAGCAAGCCAAGTTGATCCCCTCACGATTCAGGTCATGGAAGAAGTCGGGATTGATATTAGTGCCCATACCTCTAATGCCCTCAGTGAATTTGAGCCTGACACATTTGATGCCGTGATTTCCCTCTGCGGCTGTGGTGTCGATTTGCCAGCAGCATGGCAGGCCCAGCCATTTTTTGCAGATTGGCAACTGGAGGATCCGGCGGGGCAATCCATCGGCGTTTTTCGCCAGATTCGTAATCAAGTCAAAACCCGGGTGACGGATTTAATCCAAACCTTGTCCTCTAAGTAGATACAAATCAAATCCGGGTCAATGTAGACTATGTAGAGTAAAGAGCAGGTGTAGGTGGTTGCGGATATGCGATCGCATATCTGAGGAAAGTCCGGGCTCTCGAAAGACCAGACTTGCTGGGTAACGCCCAGTGCGGGTGACCGTGAGGATAGTGCCACAGAAACATACCGCCGATGGAGGCTAGAGCTGTTTAACCATAGCTAGAGACTCACAGGTAAGGGTGCAAGGGTGCGGTAAGAGCGCTCCAGCAACGTCGAGAGGCGTTGGCTAGGTAAACCCCGGTGGAGAGCAAGGCAGAGGGCAAAGGTTGGTCTTTTTCCCGTTCTCGTTTGTAGCGCCGCTAGAGGCGTCTGGTAACAGGCGTCCCAGATAGATAACTACCCTCCTTCGGCTAGAGGTTTCTCTAGTTTAGAAGGAGAACAGAACCCGGCTTACCGCCTGCTCTTTCCCCTAAATATCAGTCAGGTCACAGCATATGGTCTCGTGATAACCCGTATTTTGCTGTAATTATTTGAAAACTTCGTAGAGTGCCATCTGTAAACAACATAGGTTAATCACAAACGTTATCAGAATGCTCTAATGGCCTTGGATCGCTTGCACTTACATTGTCTTATACCTTTTAACATTGGCTAGAAGAGTGGGTCTACCTCGTCAGATATAAATGCTGTGAGTAGACTTCGTGTTCATCTGGCACGAGCTGTATCACCCGTTATGCATACATAGAGATATCAAATTAAATGGCAAGATTAATTCTAGTTTGTGGCCCTACCGGAGCTGGGAAAACAACTTACTCACTATCTTTGTCTAAAGAAGTAGAGGCAATTCAGTTTTCCATAGATCCGTGGATGCAAACGCTATTTTCAAAAGATATGACCTCTCTAGATTACGCATGGATGATGGACAGAGTCAGTCGGTGTTATGAGCAAATATGGCAAGTTAGTGAGCAAATTCTAGCTATCAATGGCAATGTAATTTTAGATCTTGGTTTTACTACAAAAGCACAAAGAGATATTTTTTCCCATCGTGCAAAAGAAATGAATATAAACGCTGAAATACATTATTTGGATGCACCCAAAGATATCCGTAAGCAACGTGTAGATCAGCGAAACATAGAGAAAGATCCGTCTGTTTATGCTTTCGAAGTGACAGATATGATGTTTGACTTTATGGAGCCAAGATTTGAAATTCCAGATCAAGATGAACTTAGGTATGGTTATAAAGTAACTGCATAACAATCAAAGCCAACACTCATATCTCGCAAACTTTACGGGGGTGTTAGCCCTACTGATTACCTTGTCGATGTCATCGAGCTGGCATTGGCAAGCAGCTGGCGTGTGTGAGGTGTTGTGTGAGAATCAACACATGGCTACAAATCTATCCATCGACCCAAAATTGCTGGAGAAAGCGCTCGAAGTTAGTGGCGAGAAGACCAAGAAAGCCGTCGTTACCCAAGCCTTGATTGAGTTCATCGCCAAGCGTGAGCGGATTCAGATAAAAGAGATTTTCGGACAGCTTGAGTGGGATCAGGATTATGATTACAAGAGTGATCGTTCTCGCTAATGGACATTCTGGTTGATACGAGCGTTTGGTCGCTCGCCCTCAGGAGAGACACGCCCTCAGAGTCCAAGGCAGTCGAGGCATTGTCCAAGGCGTTAGACGGAGATGCTGATGTTTATGTGACTGGTATTGTCCTGCAAGAGTTATTGCAAGGCTTTCTGGGAACGGATGCAAGGCAATCGATCAATGATCGATTCTCATCTTTGCCAAGTTTGGTTCCCGATACTTCAGATCATATCGAAGCTGCAGATCTTCGGAACCGATGTCGTCGCAAGGGCATTCAGATTGGGACAATGGACGCCCTGATTGCACAGTTATCGATCCGTTATAAGTTGACTCTCCTGACGACGGACAATAATTTCAAGAACATATCACGTGTCATCAAGCTAAAGCTCTCGTGATCTGATGCTCATTTTGTCGTTGCATAGCTAACAACGCTAGGTAGAGCACTACCCCAATAAGTTTGATGTTTCTGACTTAACAGATGACTGATCCAATCCCCGAGCTATTCAGGGCATCCTAAGTTTAGGCCTATTTCTCTGGCATAGGCTGTAGTGCTGTCACCATCCCTTGGACATTACAGTGGAGATGACACCTACTACCCAGTAAAAATCAGTCACAACTTAGGTCTCCGTACTTATTAGGTTAGTGTTGATGACTCTTCGCTCACCTAGTACCGCGACCAGATGCGTAAACTTCTGCCTCTAGAGTGCCACTGGCTCGTTAATTTTATGAATCCAAGCTTGTCTTCCCAAACGCCTTCTTCCTCACCCAAAAGTTTGTTAGGTCGATTTCTCAAATTTCTCCGCCGCCCTCACTACACGGTTAATGTCTCTAAAGATCACCAGGGCATTACCGATATCCTCAGACTTTATTCCCTGGCATTACTGATCGTCTTACCTCTCGGGGTACTTAGCGCTTCAGTTGCAGCCAATCTCCAAGCCAGCAATGCTGTCGAAGATTTTGCTAAGACTGTGCCGATGGGGCAAATTTTTTTACTCGCCGTCGTGTTGGCCCCGCTCTGGGAAGAAGCAGCATTTCGTTTACCTTTGCGCTACACCCCTATTAATCTGGCAATACCCATCAGTCTCGGGATATTGCTGCTGATGTCAGCGCTAATCAGTATCGACATCTTGCCTGCAGGAATTGGATTACCTATGCTCCTTGCAATTATTTTCCTGGGTGTCATGCTGCGCATTTGGCTCAAAGAAGTAGACTCCAAAAAGATTCACACTTTTTATGAGAAATGGATTAGCTGGTTCTTTTATGGGTCCGCCATTAGTTTTGGGTTAATTCATCTGGGCAACTTTACAAGTTTTGAGGGGCAGGCATGGCTCATGGCTCCTCTACTGGTACTCCCCCAAACAGCTCTGGGTGTATTCCTGGGTTTTATCCGCCTCAAACATGGGTTTTGGTGGGCTGTCTTTACCCATGCTTTTCATAATGCCTGTGCAATTACGCCCTTGATGTTGATGCGGCTGGGATCTGAGAACCTCCTCAGTAGCATGGAAAAAGGAACAAATCCTCAGAATTTAATAGGTATGGATTATGTCATCCTGCTGATGTTAACGGTATTTGTCTTTGGCGGATTGCTCCTCTGTTTAATTACCGTTTGGAGATTAATTGCAGAATGGCGAGCAGAGAAACGACATGAGATCATAGACTTCCATTCTCATGGCTAGCTCCATCATTAATGTGTGCAGCCCGATAAAACCTTATGACTTCTCCAGTGCAGAATACCCACGAACCTTGGTGTCGATGGCCTGGGTCGATTTAGTACTGCGAGAGAACAAGGCCAATGTCTCTACAGCCCGCAGAATGCCATAGGATATCCAGCCTCGAAACGCGCTGGCCTGGCCATCAAAGCGGCTACAGCAGTCTAAATCTGGCTCCAGGACTTGTTCGCGAAAGGCTTGGATCACCGCAGGCGCAGAAAAAATAGCGAGCACTTCTTCTTCGATGCGGTAGCTCAAAAAATCGAAATTTGATGAGCCTATCACCAGATAACGATCATCAACTAAAGCGGCCTTCATATGACTCATGCCGTCATAAAGGCGAACATCAAATCCGACCCGACCAGCTTCCCATAACAGATAGTCGCGCACGGTACCTTTGTTGTTACCTTTCGGGGTAAGCAGCGTCACAGGCACCCCACGACGAGGCAGTTCAGCGAGAGCTTTACAGAATGGGAAGGTCAGGTATGGACTGATGATATGCAGTGATTTCTCCGCTGACGTCAGGAGATCAGTGACTTTAGCAAAGGTCTCTTCGTTCGACCGACCATCGAGTAGAAAAAACTCGCAGTCGTCAAAGCGGGCATGACTGGGTCGGGCTTCATCTTGCCAAGTGGCGACAAAATCAGTGCGGAGAAACTCGACAATGGCTGGATCTTCAATCCGAAACATGAGATCGTGCCAGTCAAAATTATGATCACTAAAATTGAAGCCGCCGACATAAGCAATCCGCTCATCAATCACAATCAGCTTTTTGTGGCTACGACCTACAAAATGGATCAGGAATGGACCCACGGGATTAGTAAACCGCACCTCTCCCCCTTCTCGAATCAGGGCGTGAAACATGGCGCAAGTCTGCCGGACTTCGTCTTTTAAGTCCTGGTCAAACCAGTATTTGGGGTGGTAAATGAATTTATCACTCTGAATAAAGCGGGTGTAGTTATCCACCAAAATCTGTTTGCGAGGGGCAGGTGCGGCGCGGATGGCATCAACCACTTTCCGACCAGTACGATCCCCTTCAAAGGTCATCATTTGGATCATAATTTCGTGATTGGCACCGTGCAAATCTGCCTCTAAACACTGCCAAAAAGCACTCGCATCGACTAGAAGCTGCATGGGGGGCATCAGTTTGATCTAAATATGAGAGGTATAAAAGTGAACCAGTCTTTTTAATAAGGACCGAGTTTAGACCCGTTACTTGGAAGTGACTTTTGGGCGCTTTTGGGCAATGGGGACTGGCACCACAGAAACCAATTTGGGCGAAAAGCGATCCCTCAACTTTTGACCAAACATCCACATTGGCAGACTAAACAGTTGATAGGCATGAAACATCGTTGCAATCACCACACTTTGTGCCAGCGGTATCCCCATCCCATTGAGGGAAAAAGCAATTGCGGCTTCATAGGTACCCAAATTTGCCATAGTCGTCGGTACCGTCAGTCCCAAATTCAGGACAAACAGGCAAATTAAGAGCTGGGGTAAAGCGAGGGTGTGGCCCTGAGCCATACACAGCATTTGCAGCAGCAGGCATTCTGTAAACCAATCTCCCAAGTCCAACACGGCTGCATTGCGAATTTGAATGGGATTGCGGACCACGGTCAATCCTGCTTTAAACTTGCGGAACCAGCGACGCAGTTTGGGAAACCGTTGGCGCAAACCTCGCAGCACTGCCCATAGAGCAATCCCTAGAAAGGGTATGCCCACTAGTAGAATGATGCCTTTTTCCCACCAATCCACTTGGGGCAAGCCCACGGAAACTTGCAATGCCGCTAGAAAAGCTAGGGTCACCAAGATACCGACATCAATGAGTTTATCCACCAAGATGATGGCTGTTGCTTCGGCTGCATCTATTTTTCGACCCTTGGCATCTTTATCTTTGCGAAGCA
>CALDHF010000306.1 GCA_937941595.1 uncultured Acaryochloris sp.
CCTGCCTTACCACTTGGCTATGCCGCCGCCAGAAATAGAGAAGTGCTGATCTGTGGTTTTCATCTTTTAGGGTAACAAGATGAAGAAAGGCTCAGCAACCATCAACCTTATCACGGTTTGGTAAAGGATTAGCATTGAGAATGGGGGACAGAACTGCCTGAGCTAGGGTCAAGCAGTCTGTTCTATTTAGCAAGCTCGATGGGGAATGAGATCACGCGCCTGCTTGGGGCACCAACTCCCACCAGCCCAAAGCAGGACCTAGAAAACGCACGACGATCCAAGAGGCAACCAGGATAAAGACACCTATCCAGCTGCCTCGCATCACAATTTGATAAACCTTTTCGAGCTGCTTTTTCGAAACGGGTAACCAAGAGACTATATTGGATTCTTTACCATAGTCTTCTCCCAAAGCTTCTTGGCGACGTTTTGCTTCACCCATAATGCTCTCTCCCTAACTAACGATGGTGTAACATTCGCGTTCTGATCAAATTTTATCTACAAACAGATGTTATCCATGCCAGTGATCATGCTGATTTAAGATGTGAGCCGATTTCCTAGTGCTGTTTAAGGGGAGAGGCAGATGGAGTATGAAATAAGCTGTCGTCCACGTAATTGATGCGGGCATAGGGACTCATGGCGGTTAGGATTTGGGGACCATAACTACGATGCAGAATCCGGTTATCGAGGAGGGCGACGACACCTTGGCAGCGTCTTAAGGGTGCGATCGCATGCTGTAGCGTCCGTAATGCCGTCGGCAATAAATAGAGCCGGAACCAGTCCAGACGGTGTTTTTTATAGTAAGCCACCCGACCCGCAACCCTCGGATCTTCTAACGAAGGGATGGGGAGGGTGGCAATCACCAACAGTTTAGGTTGAGGCAACCTAGCCTGGGTTTGCAGCCAAAACTCCCACCCCGTAATTAGAATGCTATCGGGATCTAAGTCCGTCGTTTCTACCTGCACGCGAGAGCCAAATTCAGAGGCCATTAGGGTCGCGACTTGGCGCTGCATCGGTGTGTCTTCAATGATGATCACTGTGGGTTCGTTGGTCCGAGCACTGGCCATCAGCAGCAGATGTAGTTGCTGGACTAATCTGCCTTGAAACGAGGGGGTATTCGGCATGGGCAAGCCATCCGGGAGGTAAAGCTGAACCGCTTCGGTGTCAGGATTTGCCGCAAATTGGACACAGGTCATATCCCCTAAGCCCATCTGCTGACGGAATAGTTTGGCCTCTGGCTCTATGTCGAAGCCACTGCCCATTAAAGCCACGGGCTGTCGAGACCAAAGGCCCTGTAGCGCTTGATTGACTTCAATCGGCGCACAGTGCAAGACAAAGGAGCCTTGTTGACGATTAATTTCACTCCAGAGCAATTGATGATCGGCGTTATAGAGCTGCCAGAATCGTTGCCAGATCGGCGGACTGAGGGTAATGTCCAAGGCCAATACAGCCTGATGGAGTTGGGAGAGAATGGTGCGCTCTTGGGGCTCAATCAGGGTATAGCTGTAGGGATTGTCAGGATGTTGAAAAATAGCTCGGGTGAGTTTAATTCGGGTCTCACGAATTTGCTCGATCAGTTGGGGATAACACCACGTTAACTGTTCCCAGGCCTGGGGATGGAGTGAAAAGGTGAGCTGTTGACGAGTCCAGGCTTCTAGCTGATCCGCATCATCAATTAATGTCGGGATATTGGCCGGAAATTGGTATTGCTGTGTCAGATAGTCATGAAGCCACACCTCTGGTGTGAGTAAGAGGACGCCCTTAAACCCATGCCCTGGCCAATGATCAGCGGCGAGGATTGGTTTTTGGATCTGCATCCATTCATTTAAGTGGGGCATCTCTGCCCGTAAGAGCTGCTGTTGAGCGGCAATCGGAGCCACTAAGATCACCGCCTCTCGCCAGAGCATCAGAGGGGCTAAATAGCTGAGACGATGCAGACCTTGCTGTTGAGCCGACGCACTAATTTGGATTAAGGCATTGCGCCGCAGACGAAAGGCCCGGGCAACTAACCGAGCAATCGTGAGGTGATGAGGCCATGAATGGGAGCCTTGATCCTTGAGAAAGGCATGGAGTTGTCGGTGGACTTCAACCTCAATCACAATCGCTAACAGAATGACAATGCATGACCTTCATTTTGGCATAGTCCCTTGGGGATACTGGTATCAAGATTACATCTACTGTAAAAAGACCACTAGATCCTGTAATTTCTGCCAGGCTGCCCCGCTGGCCAGAATCGTTTTGGCCTGAGTGACACCGTCGGCATAGTTCTCAACCGCATGCCCTACAAATAGTGCTAAGGCAGCATTCAAAGCCACGACGTCAGTTTGAGCTGGGGTGCCTTTGCCCTGCAAGACGGCCTGTAAAATAGCGGCATTTTCCTCAACGCCACCGCCTTTGAGAGCGGTGAGCGGAGCAGCAGTGAGGCCTAGTTCTTGGGGTTCTAAAATATCTTGGCTCACCTGTTGATGGTCTAGAACGGCCATGTCTGTGAGATCGCCTAACCCAGCTTCATCTAGATTTTCTCGCCCATGCAGAACAACTGCGCGCTGAACGCCAAGAGTATTTAAGGCTGTGGCCAGGGGATGGAGCAACGCCGGATCAAAGACTCCCAAGACCTGGCCTGTAGGCCGCAACGGATTGACTAAGGGACCTAGCAAATTAAAAATTGTCCGTACCTTCAAAGTCTTGCGCAACGGCACTACCGCTTTCATGGCGGGATGCCAACCCGGTGCAAACAAAAACGTGATGCCCACAGCGGCAACCGCCCCTTGAATTTTGTCAGGGGGGGCGGTCAAATTAATGCCTAAGGCTTCTAAGACATCGGCGGATCCAACCCGACTAGAAGCGGAGCGGTTGCCGTGTTTGGCAACGGCCAGTCCGGCTGCGGCGGCTACAAAAGCAACAGCGGTCGAAATATTAAATGTAGATGCGCCGTCACCGCCTGTGCCACAGGTATCAATCAGGGGGGTAGGCATGGTGGTCGCTGCATCCACCGACTGTTGCAGGAGGACCGTGGCCATGCCTGCGAGTTCATCGGCAGACACGCCTTTGGCTTGGATCGCAGCGAGAATAGCCCCGGAGAGTACGGGGGGCAGCGTCTCTTGAAGCCAACCTTGCATCAGTTGGGAGGCTTCGGTTTGGGTCAAGGATTGACCATCCAGAAGCTGCTGGAGCAGCAAAGACCCGTCTAGGGTATTGGCATTAAGAGTCATAGAACTGTCCTATGGAGAAGCGAGGGTTGTGAGGGCAGGGCCAGTGACGCGACAGATGCGCCAGTCTGGCAGAACGGTTGCCCCTAGTGTTTCATAGAATGCGATCGCAGATTCGTTCCAATCCAACACACTCCATTCCAAACGTCCATACTGGCGCTCCGTCACCACATTGGCCAAGTGGCGTAATAGCGCCGTACCAATACCCTGGCCCCGATGCGGCGCTTGCACATACAAATCTTCCAAGTAGAGTCCGGGCTGCGTCAAGAACGTCGAGTAGCTGGTAAAAAATAAGGCATACCCCACCACATTGCAATTTACCTCAGCAACCAGGACCTCTACGTAGCGAGGATCGCCAAAAAGATGATCTTGGAGGGCCTCCAGACTGCCTGTGACCGCATCTTCAAGGTGTTCATACCGGGCCAGTTCTTGAATCAGCGCAAACAATTGGGGGACGTCAGCAAGGCCAGCCCCTCGGATCTCACATGCTGAGACTGCCATTCCTACTCCTCAGAGGGGGTCGGTGTTGCTGTAGCCGGATCGGGCAGTAAGGTAAACCGCTCCGCAATCGCCGCTGTCATAATATGAGACAGCAATCCGACCGGACCGACAAGGACACAGAGGATTAACGAATGGCTGGTCCAAATCCCTGTGCGCTGACCTTCCCAATAAATCCATCGGCCCACAAACAGATCCATCACCAAAAAATGCACCCAGGCTGCGGCTGCAATTTTTTCTTGACTAAACAATTGGGCAACATCCGTCAAGGTTGGGTTCGCCAGAACTTTGGCAGATTCGGGGGTCAAAGAGACGGCAAATAAACCGATATACACCAGCGCTAAGCCCACAAAGGGCAAATAGGAGGTGAGTAGGCGACGGGTCCAGTCCCATTTGGGCAAAATAATCATCAGTGCCCAGAAAGGCAACACAAAGACGTTAGCAAGCGTAAACCACTGAGAGATCGTCATCATCAAGACTTTTACTGCGATCGTCTCCCCTATTGTCAACTGATTGGGGACCATCTGACCAAGAAGTTCCCAGAGTTATGATCTAAGATAAATGAGTCTTTCTATCACTATTGATCTTAGGGAAAACCTATGCCACGCCGTCGTACGAAGACTTCCTGGTTGCATCGCCGGTCACGACCGCTCATCGGAGCCATTGCTGTTTTGGGGGCTACGAATACTGCCTATTTAACGGCAACTCGCCTATCGGGCAGCGAAGCAGCCTGTCCCACTGATGGCTGCAGCAAAGTTCTAGGCAGTGCTTACGCTGAAGTTTTTGGGCAACCCCTAGCGTTGTTTGGTCTGGTCGCTTACATTGCGATGGCGATTTTTGCGTTAGCGCCTTTGGCCCTGGGTTCAGAAGATAAAGACCGGAGAATGAAGGTTGAAAATACATCGTGGTTTCTCCTATTTCTAGGCGCTACGGCCATGATGATTTTTAGCTGGTATTTGATGTACATCATGGTTGCCAAATTTGTGGTTCCCCAAGGAGCTGCAGCCATTTGCATCTACTGTATTGCCTCAGCAGTGTTTGCTACCCTCATGTTTATTCTGACCGCCCTAGGTAGAACGTGGGAAGATGTGGGTCAGCTCTTGTTTACGGGCTTCATTATTGCCGTTGTCACCATTATTGGGAGTCTTGGGGTATACGCTCACATTGACAAGCCCGTTGCCGGCTCCTACCTAATCACAGCGGCGGATGGTTCACCCGCACCGGGGGTCTTGCCCATTACGAATACGTCTGAGGAAGCAGAACTTGCACTAGCTAAGCATTTAAAAGAAACGGAAGCCAAAATGTATGGTGCCTATTGGTGCCCCCATTGCCGAGACCAAAAAAGTCTGTTTGGCGTTGCAGCAATTCCTGAAATACCTTACATAGAATGTGATCCTAAAGGAAAAGCAGCCGAACCTGATCTGTGCCAAGCTGAATTAGCGAAAGCGACCGAGCAAGAGCTGGCAGCCACTGGCAACAAAGCAGGTTTCCCTACCTGGAAAATTGGAGATAAATATTATCCTGGGCAACAGTCTTTAACAGATTTAGCCCAATACTCTGGCTATCAAGGTCCGAGTGACTTCAAAAACCCTAAATAGAGATTAAGGATGAGGGGATAGCAAATTGAGTACCCTCTCAACCCCGAATTTGGACCAGCTACACCGTTAGTCACCCCCAACGCTTAACGGGTTTATTGGGAATGATGATGGGGCAACTCTTAGGCGGAGTGGCTTCGCCTGATTTAGACCAAGACCCGTTTTTACTCTTTGAATTGCGAGGACTCTCTAGGGATGATTTGCAAAAGGAATTAGCGAAGTCTCCCCTCGGACACGCGTTATCGACTGAAACGACGTAAATATTCAGGACCCGCACAAACCCAGTAATGGGTGTGCATCGAGTGCTGGGCAATCAGGGTGGAATCTTTCTCAGAGCTTTTGGAGCAATATCAACAGCGGCAAGATATTCATAATTTGTTACCCGAGTTACAACCTTAGACACTGGACCTTGAAACCCTTTAGACTTGGAACAGCTTGGTAAGCCTCATCTAGATGAATAAAGAATGTTGAGTCATTTGAAACCCGAGTGATGTCTGATGAACTGCAGGGACGGATTGTCCAGATCAACCTTTCTGATGGAGGGGTACCGAAACAGTCGGTGGCCAGCACTCAGATTGAGAAAGATGGCTTAGTTGGCGATCGCCAAAACAATCTCAAGCACCACGGCGGTCCAGATCGTGCAGTATGTCTGTGGTCCGCAGAAATTATTCAGGCGCTACAAGCAGAGGGGCATCCTATTGCACCGGGTGATGCGGGTGAAAACATCACGGTTACAGGTTTGGACTGGCAACAGTTATCCCCTGGTGTCCGGCTCCAGTTGGGAGATCACGTTCTCTTGGAAATCACTGACTATGCTCAGCCTTGCCGCACGATTGCCCGCTACTTTAAACTCCGTCGCTATGGTCGTATTAGTCAAAAAAGTCATCCAGGGATGAGTCGTCTTTATGCCAAGGTTCTAGAAGATGGGTGTGTGACCGTAGGAGATAGTATTCATTGCTCTAACCCTGCCATGTCGTATGGTGAAAGCTAACCCTTTTTCAAAAATTAAAAAGTTGCGATTCAGGCTTAAAACGTGGCTTCAGATGGAGTCATGCTTGCATTCTCAACACAATATTTTAAGTCTGAGTTTTGTATGCCAGCAGCCGTTTGACAGGCTGAAAACTCTAGAGAAAAGCCATGATAATCATTACTGGAAAGATAAAAGTTCAATCTTCTGAAGCGTTGGCTAGGGTCAAAGACGCACTGATACGTCGTGCCCAGAAAAGCCGTACAGATAAAGGCAATATCGAATACAGCTTCTCGCAGAATCTCGAAGATCCAACAGAGATTATTCTCACTGAAAAATGGTCTGACATCACATCCCTCCAGGAACATCTTCAAATCCCCGATGAAGAATTTTCCAAAATCATAGGCTCGGCACTGATTGAGCAAGCGGTCGTTCTCTCCCATGAAGTGACGGCAGAGCGCACGCTTCTAGAACGGTAGGTGATCCTCTTTCCCAAAAACAGCCGCGATGAGATTCAAGGCATGACTAGACGGGGAACGTTTTGCTTAAAGAAGTCAATAAATACCCTAAGCTTGAGGGGCACATAGCATCTAGAAGGATAGACGAACCATGCTGCAGTACTAAAGTCTGACCCTGTGACCTCATAGTCTGGTAAGACATCCACCAAGGTTCCTGTGCGTAAATCTGCATTGATCAGCCAGTTAGGGAGTAAGGCCAATCCCATATTTGCGATCGCACATTGTTGCAGCGCAACACCATTGGAAATCACCGTGTTGCCATGAACGGGCACCTCCGTTAGGGTTCCTTGAGTATCTTTGAATAACCATTGGGTCTGAAACCCGGCTAAAGGAAACCGCAGACAATTATGGTCCGCAATATCCTGGGGTGACGTAATCGAGGGAGACCGCTTTAAATAGTCTGGACTGGCACAAACCCGATAATGAGTTTGCATCAACTGCTGAGCAATTAGGGTGGAATCCTGGAGCAGCCCGAGGCGAATCGCAACATCAATCCGGTTGAGTAATAAATCCTCAACGGCATCTGAAAACAATAAATTGATTGTCAGGTCTGGATACAGTTGCTCAAACTGAGGTAAGAGGGGCACGATACACTTCAAGCCAAAGGAGGCCGATACCGTTACTCGCAACTGTCCCTTGGGTTGCCCCACCACATCTGCTGCAACATCCGATGCTTGCTGCAGCTCCTCGATCAAAGGCTCAATCCGTTCAAAATAGGTTTTTCCCGCTTCCGTGAGGGAGAGTTGGCGAGTTGTCCGCTGTAAGAGCCGGAGGTCCAGTTCCTTCTCCAGACTGGCAATGGCTCGCGATACCGAAGACGGATCAATGTTGCGATCGCGGGCTGCTCCCGCAAAACTGCCCTGTCTAACGACATCCACAAATAACTTCAGTACCGATATATCCATTGAGGACCTATCCTTGACGCCCAGAAATTCTTGCACGAATTCTTAATTCATTCATGAATATAACGCACGAGTATCATGCGCTCATGGGGCTTTATTGTTCAATTTCTTGTGAGTACAGTGGAAACATATCCAGTTGAATCACGAATTGCAGCATCGGAGGTTGCCATGTCCCTCGCCACAGAATTACAAGCCGTTACGGAAAACGTTCGCCAAAAAGCGCCAGAAAATGTTTTTGCCACCATGGAAGCCGCCACTGCCAAACTAGCCGCCACTGGAATTACAGACCAGGCCTTACAGCCTGGACAAACCATGCCAGATTTTCAGTTGCCGGATGCCACGGGGCAACAGGTTCACAGTAGTCAGTTACGGGCCAAAGGTCTGCTGCTGATTTCCTTCTATCGGGGTAACTGGTGTCCTTACTGCAATCTAGAACTCCAGGCTCTACAGGCTCGCTTGGATGACATCACGGCTCAAGGTGCGACCCTAGTGGCGATCTCGCCAGAGTCTCCCGATCAATCCTTAAGCACCCAAGAGAAATTTGATCTGAA
>CALDHF010000307.1 GCA_937941595.1 uncultured Acaryochloris sp.
CTTGGCGGCGATCACGTTCTATACCGACTTGCTTACAAAAATTGGTAATTGCTTTAGAGTGCAGAGCGATGGCTTTACCTCTAAGTTTGACGAATCGGGGTTGGCCAACGATATTGCGGACTAGCACGACGAGAGGGGCAAACATGATGAACTCCTTTGTGTAACGTTATGTAAACTATATTAACTAGTTTGTAACATAATGTCAATAAAAGTTGCAGAAAAAAAGCACGGATGGTATGAATTCTCTCTCAAGTCATTAATCATCTTATATAGCCGCATAAATCATAAAAGCTATATCTGAGCGATTTATCTCTAAATAAGACGAAAAAATTGAATCTTATATCAAATTAAAGTGATATTTGAAGAAATGGTAGGCCAGTATTCTTCAACCCAAGCGCTAGAAATCTCCAAAATTTTTGATCTTGGAGACCAAAGAATCATGTTCTGCTCGGTTATATAAAGCATTTTGTTACAAAAAAACGAGCTACGCTTCCATGAAGGAAAGTAGCTCGGGAGAACTATAAAACTCGGGGCAAACTGCTAGCAAGCCATATACTCTTGCAGTACCAGCTTTTGCGATCGCAACACCTTAAAGGCTTCTCGTTCAACTCGTCGCACCCATTCTCGGCTGACATTGAGACGCTCACCTACTTTTGCCAATGTCAACGGATTTTGGTCCACTAATCCATACCGCAACATGATCACTTCACGTTGTTGCGGACTGAGGTCTGTCAACAGCTTTTCTAAGTCTGACCGGAGCGCAGAGGCCGTGGCAAAGTCATCAGGAGAAGCATTGGGATCTTCTAGTAATTCCCATAGCTCTGTATTCTGCTGATCACCAATCTGGATGTCTAAGGAGATGGAGCGACGAGCATAGTTAAGATAGTCCTCAACTTTCTTAGTTGTCAGCTCCATTGCTGCCGCCATCTCTGCCACAGTAGGATCGCGGTGAAGCTCCTGAGACAGTTCGCGCTTGACTTTTCGGAGTTTGCTTAACTTCTCATTGATATGAATGGGCAATCGAATGGTTCGTTCTTGTTCTGCGATCGCACGGGTCATTGCTTGTCGAATCCACCAGTAAGCATAGGTAGAAAATCGATATCCTTTCAATGGATCAAACTTCTCTACACCCCGTTGTAGGCCAATCGTGCCTTCTTGAATAAGATCGAGGAATTCGACCTTAGCTTTGTTATATTTTTTGGCGATGGAAACGACTAAGCGTAGATTAGACTCCACCATTTTTCGATTCGCTTTTTGACCAAGCTTCAATTCTTTTTGCAGCGTAGAGGTAGAAACCTGGGCTTTTTCAGCCCATTCTGCTTGCGTCGGTTCTCGATCTAGCTGCTCTTGTAGCGATTGCTTAATGTCCTTCAAAACAGTTAAGCGTTGAACCTGCTTGCCGTAAATGATTTCTTGTTCGTGATTTAAAAGAGGGAAACGACTAATTTCTCTTAGGTAGGTTGTTATTGAATCTTTACTAACGAATGAATTTTTCATAATGGTTATGTTTGGGCAAACACAAGTAAAAGAGAAATAAGATTCCCCAGCTTCAATGCTGGGGAAGCAGTATTAAAGATGAACTAGAGGGGGAAATGCTGATCTCATTCAGCAAAAGACTTCGGTTTAGAAGTTTAATAAAGCTGATACTTGACCAACAATGCCTTGACCAGTCAAGATTTCAGTCGCAATAGCTAGGAAAAATCCCATCATTGCCAAACGACCACCAAAGGTCTCTGCAAAATCTGTGAAACCCCAAATAGGATTTTGAGTGCTCATGATGTTTGACTCCGTAATTCAGTGATTTGTCTTATGTGAACAAATGTAACCAATAATGTAACGTTTTGTCAAGAAAATGATGAAGATGAATACAGGATTAACTGCTAACGCTCTCTATGCATACTCTTCAGAGAATGAGAAGCTTTTGCTCTAATCCTAAGCAAGAGCGATTTCCGCTGAGGTCAGGGGTTGATAAAAATTAAGGCGGTGTTTTAAAACTGGCTGTTCAATCATTGACAGTGCAGGACTGTAGGGGTGGCTATCCTGATTACAACGCCAGAACTCACACCGCATCAACCTTGTCCGTGGCACGCTGGTCCACTCTCATTTATGGCCCGTGCAATCAGGTTATTGATGCGGTTGAGAGGTGTTCATGCCGTTAGCAGCGGGTCTGAGTGGATGCTCATCGTAATGTAACGATATGTCAAAGCAGTCGTCTGCTAATCTCTTCACTTTTTGACCTTGTCGCTCCTACTCTATCTCGCTACGCAGACCAATGCTTTAGGTAGGAAACAGCAGGAATACCTAGTAATTTAGTCATTGCAAAGCATTTAGAAGATCTGGGCCGAGACTGCATTGGCTCCCAGTTTTTAGCTTATTTGGCTGGTTAGCATGGAGTCCTTAAACTCAACATTGTTGTGGTTAAGGCAAGGAACAGACTACCAACTGCTAAACTCAAGTTCTAGAAGCCAATAGGAATATGTAAATAAACTTGATATACATGACCTTTGTGGCTTGCTATGCGATCCTCTAAGAGTATTCACTCAATACTCGTTAGAACGTTGTCTGTTTCTGGATACTAAAGTAGTTTGAAAGACCAGCAGCAAATAATCTTAGTCGCTGATGATGAAGCTAGTATTCGTCGAATACTAGAAACTCGCCTATCTATGATGGGTTTCACCGTCATTACCGCCGGGGATGGGGAAGAGGCACTACAAGTGTTCCATCATCAAGAACCCGACTTGATTATTTTGGACGTGATGATGCCCAAGCTCAATGGCTATCAGGTTTGCCAGACGCTCCGGCAAGAATCAGATGTCCCCATCATTATGTTGACGGCACTCTCAGATGTTGCGGATCGAGTAACGGGTCTGGAAATGGGTGCAGATGACTATATGGTGAAGCCGTTCTCTCCTAAAGAACTGGAATCTCGGATTCGCTGTATTCTCCGTCGGATGACGCGACTCCAACCGTCTCATCTGAAACTGGCAGGGGTGATCAAGTTTGGCTCCCTAGAAATTGATACCAATAAGCGACAGGTTTATAAAGATAGTGACCGCATCCAGCTGACTCATCTGGAGTTTAATCTACTGGAATTGCTGGTAAGCAGACCGGGAGAGCCTATTTCTAGAATTGAATTTCTACAAAAAGTTTGGGGATATAGCCCTGATGGCAAAATTGACACCCGAGTTGTGGATGTCCATATGTCTCGTCTGCGCAATAAGCTCAAAGAGGACTCAGAAGAACCCGATTTGATCTTATCGGTTCGTGGTGTTGGCTATGCCTTACAAAGGGGAGACTAGCTCGGCTTAGGGTCTAGATACACAAAGCCGGAGGCTGGAGCGATCAGTCACTCCAGCCTCTGGTCAAAATTTGTACCAACTTATGCGCCTGTGACAATTTGAACAAAGGTCATGTTGGTGGCGAGTTCGATTAACAAAATGCCAAAGAATCCGATCATGGCTAAGCGACCACTATATCTTTCTGCATCTTTGTTGAAACCGAATACGGGCTCTTGTCGGGCGTTTGCTTTGGGCTCAACAGCAAAACGATTGATGCGACCGCGATCGTCTGAGGTATATCCGCTAGATGTCATGTGTGTAAACTCCGTAACTTACTTATGTAAATAAATGTAACACATTCGAGCGGCAATGTAAAGAAGTATTGCAAAAACTGATCTGTTTTTGGAGCAGAAGAACTGATGGCATGACCCACTCGGGCTATCTAGTTTCCAGATAGAACAACCTTAGAAATCTGCACCAGATTCCCCGTACCGCGATCGAGGTGATCCTATCTCTGACCGAAAAGCTTCAATTTTCGTGAGGTTGCGCTTGTTCTGATGCAGAACCATGCAGAACTAAAACCATGCCACTTAAAACAAATATTGCCCCGGAGACACTGCGTAGTCCTAAGGTTTCGCCTAAAAGGGCATAGGCCAGAATAGCCCCAAATAGAGGCGCTAGGGTATGAAAAAGAGCAACTTCGTAGGCGGGAACCCATTGTTGTACCAGTACATACAGCCAGGTAATTAAGGCTGTAGCCACAATACCGAGATATAGCAAGGGACCTAAATGGCTGCGGATGGCATCCATCTCACTCAATATGTGGGGCCTCGCCCACAGGCAGCCTAAAAGTGTAGCGGTCCAGGTTTCAGTTGCAGCCAAGGATAACGGTGCATGGTTGGAGGCAATAGTATCCAGCACCAGAATATACAGGGCGGTCAGCAGCGCACACCCAACCATCCACAAACTGCCTATCCAAGGTTCTCCTGTATCCCAAGACATCAGACCAATTCCCACAAAAGCCAATGAGGACGCACCTAATACTAAAAGTGATACGCGTTTGCCCATCACGACTTCGTAGAGGGTGACAAACACAACTGTAAGCCCAAAGATAAAAGACGTGCGATTGGCAGAAATACTGACTAGGCCAAGAGCTTCAGTAGCATAAATGGCAAAGGCTAAGACGCCCAGGCCCATGCCATCTCGGATGACGGGCCAGTTGAGGATGCGTATAAACGGGGTGATGACGATGGATGCGATCGCACAACAAATCGTCAGTTGTACGGAGGGCGAAACCGTTGTAATCACATCTTTAATGGCGGTTGGAATCGATCCTAAAATCAACGCAATCAGGATCAGTAAGCCCAGACCTTTACGGTATTGAGGATGGCGATCATCGCCCAGATGCATCAAAACATTTGGCTCCAGCGCCCAGCTAGCGAAACTCTTGACAGTTTTAAATCTAAAATACCCTTTTGGACGTGTTCACCTCATGTCGGTGATTTTGTATTTACAAGGACTAACGCTTTGCCGAGTCAAACCTCAGACTTGTTTAATCCCACTTTTTTTGAGATTATTGCCGACCGCATTGCGGCCCATCCCCAACAGCAAGTTACCTTTGCTGAGTTTATGCAGTGGGCATTGTACGACCCTAATCAAGGCTACTACGCAACGAATCAAGCTCAAATAGGGGTAGCAGGGGACTTCTTTACCTCACCCCATTTAGGACCTGACTTTGGAGAACTGCTAGCCGAGCAATTTCTAGACATGTGGATGGTCATGGGCCAGCCGGCTCCGTTTACGTTAGTAGAAATGGGAGCAGGTCAGGGGTTGGTTGCGGCTGATGTTCTGAAGTATCTAGCCATACGCAAAAATCAGGCTGGTGACCAGAAATATAAAGACTTTTGGGCAGCGTTGGCCTACATCATTGTGGAAAAAGCAGACGGTTTGATTGCTGAGCAACAGCGGCTTTTAGAACCATTTCATTTTTCCCCCGGTCAGCTGCAATGGCTGAGTTTAGAACAGCTCCCTGATGGCGAGATTGTTGGCTGTTTATTTTCGAACGAACTGGTAGATGCCTTACCTGTACACCAATTTGTTGTCAACAACGGTGACATGCAAGAAGTCTTCGTAACGGTTGATGCTGCTACACAGTCATTGACAGAGGTGCTTGCTGCACCGTCGACGCCACAGTTAACAGAGTATTTAGCTTGGCTAGATATTGATATAGGCACAGGGTATGCCGATGGCTATCGGAGTGAAATCAATTTGGCGGCATTAGCTTGGTTAGACACGGTGTCTAAAAAGCTGGCACGGGGATATTTGCTGACGATTGACTATGGGTATTTGGCGCCGCAATATTACAGCCCTCAGAGGCAACAGGGGACCTTGCAATGTTTCCGGCGCCATGGCGCTCATCAAGATCCCTATGTCTATCTGGGACGCCAGGACATTACGACTCATGCCAACTTCACGGCGTTGGAGCAACAGGGTCAAACGTTAGGCTTGACTCAGATCGGCTATATTCAGCAAGGCTTATTTTTAATGGCTCTGGGACTTGGCGATCGCTTAGTGGCTAACAACAACAGTGATATGGCCCAACTCAATGAGGCCATTCGCCGTCGGGAGGCCTTGCAATCCCTCATTAACCCGTTAGGACTGGGTGGATTTCAAGTCCTGATTCAAGGTAAGGACTTAAGTGCAAAGGAACAGAGCCAGACGCTTAAAGGGCTACAAATTCCTACGTTCTAGCTATTCTCTACAGCGCTTAGGACAGTTTTTGTTTCAACTTGCGCCAGCGGGTTTGCCAGCGCAGTTGCGTAATTCGCATTTGAGTTAATGGTGTAATGGCTTCTTGCTGCTGGGGTTGGGAATCAAAAAATGCATTGACCTCAGTCAAAATCACCTGCAATCGCTGGAGAATATTGGCCGTCCGGTATTCCGCCAACACCGATTCTGGCAAACTACCGACTTGACCTGATTGCAGCACTTGCTGAATGCGCTGGACATCAAACGCGAGGGAATAGCCCGCAATTTTGTAACAGTTAAAGCCAGGATCCAAGTAATCAGACAGACCACCGTTAATGCTGGAGAAGACTTGGCACCCACAGGCCATCGCCTCCATGGGTTGTAGTCCAAAGCCTTCGCTCACCTTTTGCTGTGCCCAGTATTCAGCAGAATCATAGAGATAGACTTTAGCCCGGTTAAAGAGCTTGGACAAATCTTCGACATAGCTATCTACCATCTCGACTGTACAGATTTGCTGCAATGCCGGAATCAAATCTTGCATTAAATAAGAAGAAGATTTCCGAGCCTGGACTAAGACATCTATGTCGCGGTCTCCATTCACATTGCTGAAATTGTCTGAAATCTGGTTGGGCAAATAGTAAAGCAATGAATGGGGCGATCGTTGCCCCCAATAGCCTAGGGTATTACGACTAACCGTAATAATCGGTACTCTGGCGGGCAGGTCAAACCCATAGCCTGAACTATGGGCGTGGTAAACGACGTTATACGCCTGCAACTGTTGGGCCAACTGGCCGACATCAAATCCCCAACTAATCACGAAAATAACCTGATCTAGATGGGGCTGAGTCAGTAGATCCGTTAGAAAGAGGGTGTCTGGTTCCCGCTGCTTATAGGTGACCACTTCGGCGGAGCAGATTTGCTGAGCCAATTTCAAGGTTTTTAGTTCGGCCCAAAGTCCACCACAGGCAAATTTGCCCCCTAATCCCGGAACCAAGAAATATAACTTCCGCATACCTTGCGCCTATTGACTAGAGAATAGTGTAAGCCGCCAATGCTGAACTTGAACGTTGGATACTAAGATTAGAGAGTTCTGCACCTAGTCTGTATCCATCCATGCAACCCCGCCGAATTGCCCGCGAATTGGCTCTTTTAAGTATTGGTCAATTGCCCAGCAATTCCGATCAACTTGCCAACCAAGATCTACAGGCTGTCATGATTACAGCCGTCCGCACCCTGGTCGCAGAAGTCCAAGAAACCATAGAAACGGCCAGTGCCGAACTGAAACGCGGTAGCGATCGCATCCTCGATAGCGAACTCAAAGCCATTGATGTTCAAAGTGCGCGGTCGATGGTGACAGAAGCCATTGACCTCACTAAAACCGCTGTAAATCGGTTGGGATTGGCCATTGACTTCCCAGAGTTTATTCAGTTGGCCAATCAACAATCGGTGCGGGACTATACCTTAGATCTGATTACCGCTGTGCATCATCATCGAGCTGACATTGACCAAGTGTTAGAGAAATCTCTGGTGGATTGGCAACTGCATCGTCTGGCCCATATTGATGCCAACCTCTTAAGACTTGCCGTCGCTGAAATGATGTATTTGCAGATTCCGACCCAAGTCGCCATCAACGAATCCATCGAGCTGGCAAAAAAATACAGCGCTGAAGATGGTCATCGATTTATTAATGGGGTGCTGCGTCGAGTCACACGCCAGATCGCGCTACCGTAATATCAGTAGGTTGAACTTAGGTCAGTCGTCACCATCGTTATTTAAGGAAAGTTCATGGTTTTCAATTGGTTTCGTCGCCAATTTAATAAGGAAGGCGTAGAGGATAGCGACACAACCCCTGCGGTGGAAGCAGAACTAGAGTCGGAAAGCGAAGCGACCGATGACGCATCGGATGATTCAGATGATTCGGGTGAATCCGACGACTCTAGTGACACCGAAGATTACCGGAGTTGGGCCGAAACTGCCTTTCAGAAAATTCAGGAACGTCAACAAGAGTCACCTGTTGGAGATCCTGCTCCCATAGAACCTGTAGATAACTCGCTGACCTCTGAATCGGAAGACGAGGAAACTGCTGACAAACCTGCATCCAGCACTCCTGATCAGATTTCTAGTAATGATGCAGACATATCTGAGGCTAAAGAACCTGAAGTAGTTGAACCTGAGGCTGAAGAACCGGAAGCGGTCATATCTGAGCTTAAAGAACCTGAAGTAGTTGATGATCCCTCAGAGAAGGCTCCTCCAGCCCCAGCAAAACCTGTTGAAGAAGCAGTTACGCCTACTCCAGCCCCTAAACCCAAAGTCGATCTGGCCTTTGATGAAGGATTTTTGTGGTCCGCAGAAGTCTTGGCAGCTCAGGGGCGTAGTCCAGAAGAGGTGTCTGTTGAGGAAATTTCTTGGTTACAGAAGCTACGCCAAGGGCTGGGTAAAACCCGTCGAGGCTTAGCCAATCAGCTCAAATCCATTGTGGGCCAGGGTCCCCTCAATGCCGATGCGGTCATGGAGATTGAATCCTTGCTCCTGCAAGCGGATGTAGGGATTGCGGCAACGGATAAGTTAATCGAGGCATTGCAGGAAAAGGTACGAGAAGAAACCCTGCCACCTGATGCTGCGATCGCATATCTGAAACAGATTATGCAGGATATCCTCGATGCCCCTACCCAAAGCAACTACAGCGCCAACTTTGCCCCCCAACGCCAA
>CALDHF010000308.1 GCA_937941595.1 uncultured Acaryochloris sp.
GGTATCGGCCCGTAATGAGTTTGTGAGGATAGGCTTGATGACCGACATCCCAAACCACTTTGTCCTGATCCAAATCTAACGTTTGGTAGAGCGCCAGGGTAAGTTCCACAACGCCCAAGCCCGGCCCCAGATGACCGCCACTTGCCGCAACCGTATCCAGATGCTTCTCTCGTATTTGATTGGCAATCTGCTTCAGTTCCGAAATGGATAATCCGTGCAACTGGTTAGGGTGGACAATTTCACTCAGATGCATATCGGAGTCGTCTCCCGTCAATATTGCTTACTTGGCTATCCTCTACTGTAGTCGATTTCAGACCGTCGCGTTGATCACTTTTTAGAATCTATTCCTAGGAATGAAGATCCAGACAAGAAAGTGTCAAGAACCAGCAAAACTGAGCGGGGCGATTTGAGGGGGTTCACTCAATCCCCAGCAATCGATGATATCGCTCCCACCATCGGTTCAAAGGGAAATAAACCACGGGGGCCCAAAAACTACTCATAATTGCTGAACTCAAGGCCGTTTGGCGGACATGAAGCCAAACATCTCTTAGCTGGTGGGTACCTCCCAAACCAAATTGAAAGGCCGCCACAGCCTCCACCATGAAAGCCAAACCAAAGACAATGAGAGCAATCGAAATAAAATCTTCTTGAATAAATCGCTTTTTGTTTAAGCGTCCCATCAGCAAACCGACAAGCGCTAAGCCAACCGTATGGGTAGGTTGAGAAGCCGTCAGCCCATCTTGAATCAATCCCAAACAAATCCCCGCTAGAATTCCCTGAACAGAGGTGCGCTTAATACTCCAAGTTACCACCCAAACCAAGAGCCAATTGGGACCAATCCCAGACAGAGCCATCCCAATCCTAGGTAACCGCAGCAGCGACATCAAAGCACAGAGCATGACGGAGCCGACAATAATCACGGCATTCCAAAGATTAAGGGTTAGAAGAGACTGCTTTCGGAAGGGAAGAGGTTTGATCATTCAGGTATACGCTGACCCATTCCAGCTTACTAATCGGTACGGAGAGTTCAACAAGGGCTTGAGGGTTATAATTTTGTTCCAGTTTAAGTGTCTTGACCTTACCGATGGGTAACCCAGGGGGAAAAAGGCGGCTCAGGGAAGAGGTCACAATGGCATCCCCTACCTTCACCTCTGGATCTTTGTCAAAGAAGGTCACCACCGCTTCCTTACTAGACTGCCCCTGGAAAATTCCCATATTTCGACTGTTACTCACAATCACCCCAATCCGACTGGTGGGATCACTAATCAAAAGCACCCGACTAGTATTGGGGGAGACTGTGGTCACTCGCCCCACTAACCCGCCTGGCGCCACGACGACTGCACCCACTTCAATACCGTCTTTTTGACCCTTGCGCAGGGTCAGCTGTTGCCACCAGTTATCCCCACTCCGACTCAGAATTGCAACTGCGATCGCTTTTTTGTTTTTGATTTCATCTTGAGCAAGCAGCTTCTGCAAAGCCTGGTTACGAGCTTCCAAATCTGCCATTTGTTGCTGAATCTGCCAAGTTTGGGCATCAACCAATTGTTTTTGCTTAGCCGTATCTGGCTGGGCAGGGCCACTCACAAAGCGAAACACCTCTAATAGGCCTACCCCTTGCGAACGACTGAAAGCCCACGCCCCGCCTAGACACAAAATAGCGAGGACCAAACCTAAACGATACCGTTCCCACCAGCGATACAGAAAAAGCATTGATCATCAAACTAAAGAACGGAAGCCCCCATATCAAGCATGAAACGTCTCAACGTTCATTGATTGGCAACTGGCTTAATTGAATAAATTCAATTAAGCATGAATCAACAGCCTCAAGCTATCTACACAAACAAGTCTTTAAAAACTAGAGAATGTTCTTGCTCAGCTTGAGGCTACCATCATCAGTACAATTGAAGCAGATTAGTTATTAAAGCAAGGAAGTTTGGCTAGAAAAAACGCGGGAATATTGCTGGAAATTCTCCAGGACCAACCCAGTCCCCATCACCACACAACAGAGTGGATCAGACGCAATATGAACAACAATACCCGTTTCATGGCTGATGAGCTTATCTAAGCCTTTTAACAAAGCTCCTCCACCGGCCAACATAATACCGCGATCGACAATATCTGCCGCCAACTCAGGAGGCATGCGTTCCAACGTTCGCTTGACCGCTTCCACAATCGAGGATAAAGGCTCTGTCATACTCTCACGAACTTCTGGCCCCTTAACCAAAACCGTTCGGGGCAATCCAGAGAGTAAGTGCAACCCCCGGACATCCATGCTGGCGTCATCATTATCATTTGTCGGATAAGCAGAGCCAATCCGAATTTTAATATCTTCAGCCGTTCGTTCCCCAATCACAAGGTTATGAACCTTCTTCATGTACTGAGTAATAGACTCCGTTAATTCATCTCCAGCCACCCGAACCGATTCACTAATGACGCTGCCTTGCAAACTCATCACCGCGACTTCAGTCGTCCCCCCACCAATATCAATAATCATATTGCCTGTGGGTTCATCAACTGGCAGTCCTGCACCAATCGCAGCAGCAACTGGCTCATCCAGCAAATGGACTTCCCGAGCACCCGCTTGAGACGCTGCTTCCATCACGGCTCGACGCTCCACTCCGGTTACGCCACTGGGAATACCAACCACCACCCGAGGCGAAACTAAACTTTTGCCACCATGCACCCGACGAATAAAATGCTGAAGCATTAACTCAGCTTTTTCAAAGTCAGCAATCACACCATCCCTTAAAGGTCGAATCGCGACCACGTTACCAGGGGTACGACCTAGCATGAGTTTGGCATCAGCCCCGACGGCTAGAGTTTGCTTAGTGATTTGATCCACTGCCACCACAGAAGGTTCTTGCAGGACAATCCCCTTACCTAATACATAAGCAAGGGTGTTTGCCGTACCAAGGTCAATGCCAATGTCCCGAGAAAAGCGACTGAAAAGGCCCACTAGTTCCTACCTTTGAAAAATTGATGACTATAGTCTATTTAGTTTGCAAACAAATTGTAAACGAGCTGGATTCTATTACGTTTTGGTCCATACGTCTAGCCCCATCTTCCATACCCCTTCTAGTGGAGACAGGGAACTAATCCCGCAATTGTCCCAACTTCAGATTGATAATAGACAAACCAAAGATAAGAAGGAAGAGAACCAAACCCATTGCACAAGCATAACTATAGCCCTGCCCAACCTCAGAAAACGCTTGCTCATACAAATTGGCCACAATGGTGATCGTACTATCATCGACCCCACCACCAGGCGTCAGAATATAAACCTCTTCAAACACCTTAGCCGCAGAAATTGCAGAAATCACGGCAACCAGCATCAAGTAGGGCTTCATGAGCGGCAGCGTAATATCCCAATGCTTTTGCCAACCGTCTGCACCGTCAATCGCAGCTGCCTCATACAAATCCTGAGGAATACCCTGTAATCCAGCCAGATAGATCACCATGTAGTATCCCAAGCCCTTCCAAATAGTGACAGCCATCACGCTAAAGAGAGCAATATCTGGATTGGTGAGCCACCCAATCGTTGTTCCCGTCCACCCCAAGAGGTGCAAGAGCTTCTCTCCCACCCAACTCTGAGCCAGAAAATTGATGCCTTGGTTTAATAAGCCCCGCTCATCATAGAGCCATTTCCAGGCAATACCTGCCACCACCATAGAGATAACCACCGGGGTATAGTATGCAGCTCGAAACCAATAAATTCCTCGCAATTTTTGATTGACCAGGATCGCTAATCCCAAAGGAGCAATGACTAAAATAGGCACGACTCCAATAATGTAGATACAAGAATTGCCCAAACTTTTCCAGAACACTTCATCCGTCCAGAGTTGCTGAAAATTCTCAAACCCAATCCATTCCGGAGTTTGGCCCAACATTTCAAACCGAGTAAACCCTAAATAAAAAGCCTGAAGGGCTGGCCAAAAGACACTCAAACTGAGAATCCCTAATGCTGGCAATAGGAATAGATAGGGAACAAAGGTAGCCCGAGATAATTTGCGGACAATCATGGCAGATATCTCCCTCAGAAGGGGTTGTCAGAATGGGCATCATCAAAAGAATCTGTCCTCTAGAGTAGCGCTCAAATGATATCTACCACCAACATATAGGCCCAAACCTCTGCTAAAGGTCGGATGGATTGAAAAGCGTAAAAATCTCATGAAAAATCTGCTTGAGTTTGGCTTGAAATCCAGGGGGTGGCGGTGTAGCCCCTAAAAACTTCCATTCACCGACAGTAGAGAATCGCCATCTCTGATTCCCAAAAAGGCCAAAACAAGAGGCTTCAATACCAATCAATCGACGCTCATGCATCCGCAACTGGATCAAGGTATGTCCTGTGGGTAAATTGAAACCCATATCAATCGAGCAAGGATCCACCCACTCTCGGGTATCGGAATCATTGGTCCAAGGTTTTAAATTGACTTTGACATCTGGAAATTGCTGCTTAAAGAGGTTGACGATTGCAGCTATTTTTGTGGCAGATTCAGGGTTGGTGGCTTGCTCAGCCGCGTTCATCTGGATCGCTCCTTTGGTAATTTGAGTCTCATTTTAGGGCTGGTCTTGCCCCAACATCTTCCGATACTGTAACGAGACTATTGACATTGGTTAAGGCATCATTGGCTGATACCAATTGAACAAGATAACATCTAATCCTAGATAATCACCCCCCAGACTGAATTAGATAAAACTGGACCTCCCGTCCATTACTAGATGCAGATTGCAGTTCCCAAAAGGGATACGCTAACAAATCAGTCATCATTAATACTCGACTCATTGATGCCCTGAGCATCCACCAACTGGCCTCTCCATAGGAGCGAACGAGGCAATTGCCGCCATCAATTTTGCCGATCATCCTCTCCACCCACATTCAAGTCATTGCAGAGACCCTCCAGAAAGTGCGAGTCTTTAGACTAAGGTGTATTACGAACCACACCTTTTCCGTATAGCCCACCACTTCTATGCCCATTTTTGATACTCAACCTGCAGCACTGTTAGTCCTTGCCGATGGAAGTTCCTATCCAGGTTTCTCCTTCGGAGCACCTGGGACCACCGTAGGAGAAGTCGTTTTTAATACAGGTATGACCGGATATCAAGAAGTCCTAACGGATCCCAGTTACTGTGGTCAATTGGTGACCTTTACCTACCCAGAATTAGGTAATACAGGGGTCAACGCTGAAGATGAAGAGTCGGACCACCCTCATGTCAAAGGTGCAATTGCCCGTAATCTCTGTATGCAGCCTAGTAATTGGCGATGCACCCAAACCTTATCTAGCTATCTCCAAAAACATAATATTCCCGGCATTTATGGGATCGATACCCGCGCTTTAACTCGAAACATTCGCTCATCAGGAGCCATGAATGGTGCCATCTCCACCGAAATTCTAGATCCACACAAATTGCTGGAAAAAGTGCTGGAAGCACCCTCAATGGAAGGGCTGAACTTAGCAGAGCAAGTCACGACAGCAACCCCCTATGAATGGGTGGAGCCAACCCCCAATCATTGGGAATTTGCCCACCCAACTGCTGCTACTTCTGACACTCAACCCTTGACAGTTGTAGCGATCGATTTTGGGATTAAACGCAACATTCTTAGACGGTTAGCAAGTTATGGCTGCCGAGTCATTGTGGTTCCTGCCCATACCTCTGCTACGGAGATTTTAAACTACAAACCAGATGGTATTTTCCTATCAAATGGTCCAGGTGACCCAGCAGCAGTCTCGGTGGGTATTACCACCGCCAAAACATTGATGGCCGAGAAGACACCGATGTTTGGAATTTGCTTGGGACATCAGCTCCTTGGTTTGTCTCTAGGTGTGGACACCTTCAAGCTCAGATTTGGACATCGAGGTCTCAACCAGCCAGCAGGTCTACAACAACAAGTTGAAATCACCAGTCAGAACCATGGATTTGCCTTAAATGCACAATCGATGTCCCAAGCCGAGGTTAACATCACCCATCTCAATCTCAATGACCAAACTATTGCTGGTTTAGAACATCAATCCTTACCTATTTTCTCTGTGCAGTATCATCCTGAAGCCAGTCCTGGCCCCCACGACGCAGACTATCTATTTGCAAAATTTGTACAGTCCATGCTCGATCACCGGTCAGCCAGTCAGGTGTAATTTCTATCGCTACCGATATTTCTTGTGACAACCTCCAGCTATCAGAGTGTTTCCCTAGCAGTTGAAATCAAAGGCCAAGGATTCCCGATCCTGTGTTTACATGGTCATCCCGGCTCATCTGAGTGTATGGGTATTTTTACCCATTATTTGTCGAATAATTTTCAAACCTTGTCCCCCGATCTCAGGGGGTATGGCCGCAGCCAGACCAAATCAGCTTTTGTAATGGACGATCATCTCCAAGACTTAATCCAGTTGTTAGATCAGAATCAAATTTCTCGATGCTTAGTCCTGGGATGGTCTTTAGGTGGAATTTTAGCTATGGAGCTAGCACAGCGCTATCCCCATCGAGTCAGTGGTCTCATTCTGGTAGCAACCGCTGCCTATCCTCGCAGCAACCATCCTCCCATTTCTTGGCAAGATAATTTATATACCGGAATTGCCGGAATTCTCAACTGGGTCCGGCCCGGATGGCGCTGGAACATCAACACCTTTGGCCAGCGCTCCCTCTTTCGCTACTTGATGGTTCACCAAACAGCACCCGCTTATCGTTACTTGGCCCAGTATGCGCTGCCTGCCTATTTGCAAACGTCTCGGTATGCTCATGAAGCGCTCAATCAGGCTCTCAGGGCAGGGTATAACCAAGAAGGCCATCTGAAGACGATCAATTGCCCTAGCTTAGTACTAGCGGGTGCCCAAGACCGGCATATTACTGCAGAATCGAGCTTAGCCACAGCAAAACAGCTACCACACAGTCAATGGATCTGTTATGACGAGACTGCTCATCTTTTCCCATGGGAGATTCCCGCTATTGTGCAGCGTGATATACAAGCATGGATTCGCAATCACCTGAACGCTACTAACTAATTTGGGGGTTAATTTTGATGGGAACCACTGGCTCAACATCAGGTTCATCACAGACCGTGAGCTGGGTAGGCTTGCACCGTTTGACATCCGTAACAATCGTTTGAGCTTGTTCCATCTCTAAGTCTTCAACATATCCAGGAAGAGCTATTTCAGCCTCTTTTTGGCTAATAAATGGGCCAAAGAAGTAAAGGCAAACAGGAGATGAAGTCCTAATTTCAATCCACCAGGCTAATCCTAAACGATTGTAGAATTCGGCAAAGCGACTCGACAAATCTGTAGGGGTATCTTTTGTCGTCATGGTTAAAATATTATCCTCCGCAATGCTAGATCCTAAGTACAAACCATCCTGACTAGAAGTCTCAGTTAGAGCATCTTTATATTCTGTAACATCTTTAGGTATCAAGGATGTAAATGGAGGGTTTCTACCCAACGTTGTCTGTACACTTCATAAAGCGCCATACCTGTCGCCACTGACGCATTTAAACTCGCCGTTTTTCCTTGCAAGGGAATCGACACCAACTGATCGCAGTGATGCTGGGTAGAGACACTCAAGCCCGGTCCTTCCGCACCCACCACTAACACGGTAGGTTCTGTAAATTTTACTGTGTGGATGGATTGGGCTGCTGAGGTATTTAATCCATAGATCCAAAAGCCTGATTTTTTGAGTTGTTCCAGGCCCTGATTCAGGTTAATGACCCGAGCGACAGCAATTGATTCCAGTGCTCCTGTCGCGACCTTAGCCACGACAGAGGTGATCCCTGCAGCCCTCCGTTGAGGGATAATCACACCTTGAGCCCCCAGGGCTTCCGAGGTACGAATCATTGCCCCTAAATTATGCGGATCCGTAATCCCATCTGCAGCTACTAGAACTGGCTTAGGCGTTGCCGACCGAGCTTGCTCAATCAGAGTAGATAAATCTAGATATTCATAGGCTGCAACTTGAGCTGCGATCCCCTGATGATTGGCTTGTTGCGTCAGTTGGTTGAGGCGACGATGATCAACCTCATCAATAAGCGTTCCTTGAGATTTGGCTTGATTCAGAAGACTATGAAATCGGGGATCATAACGCAGTCTTGATAGCACCCATACTCGATTTAAGGGGCGCTTGCTCTCTAAGGTTGAGAGAACAGAATGACGTCCATAAATTAAATCACCACCATCGTCACTAGATTGCTGCTCACTTGGCAGCGGCGGGGACTGTTGGGTCTGGCCACTCTCTGTAGAGGGAGAATGACGATGTTTCTTTTTGATCGGGAGGTTCGGTCGCCCTTGTTTATGAATTTTTTTCCCACCCTGTGGCTTTCGAGACTGTCGCGCTTTAACCATTATGCTTTGGACCTATACCGAAGGATGAAAGTGGACCGCAAGGGAAGCTAAGGGCAAAAATCTTATCCAGATATCTCAGAGATAGAGGAGTCAAACTCTATTGTTTCCAACAATTCCTGCAATCGAGGAGGATCCGTAAGATAGAGATAGCCAATTAATGTTTCGAAGCCTGTAGCGTATTGATATGTCTCTAACGTGATGCGCTTTGGCCCACCTGAAGCGGAGTTTCTACCTTGCTTGAGGATGTCACATTCGTGGGGTGTGAGATCAGCCTGCCAGGCACGGGCAAACTGGGCCTGGGTTTCGGCACGAACGAAGGAGACGACTCTCTGATGATAGGTGCGAATCCGAGTGGGAGGAAAAAGACAGCCACGCCGAACAAACAACTCATAAACAGCATCACCTACATAAGCAAGGGCTGCTGGAGATAAAGCCCTCACCTCAGCTTGAGAAAGAGAGGCTGGCTGCAGAAAGGGGGGTAAGCTAGCGAGAATCACGTTAGCTTAGTCTCAGTCTGACATAAGGTTAAGCGATTCACAGAACTCAACCCTTCGCAAGCACGAACAAGTCCTGGATTGGATATTCTATTCGAAAAGATAGATTATTTTTCGACATTTGCAATCGCAGCATCTACATTGGGTTGCAGTGAGAGAAAATTCTCAAGCCGAACCAGTTTAACCGTCTGGGTCACCCTGGGATTAGACACGATTTGAAATGATCCCCCTGCTGTTTGGGCTTTTTTAGCAAGCTGAACTAAAACACCCAGACCAGAACTATCAATAAAATCAATTTTCGAAAGGTCTAGAATTGCATGGAATGGACTTTCATCTAAGCACTTTGTCATAACCTTGCGAAAAACTGGCTCAGAGAAAGCATCCAGTAAGCCTGTGAGACGAAAGAGTTGGTATGTATCCTTGACGTCACGCGTGCCTCGTAAGCTCACGGTCAAGGTTAGCTGTTCAGGAATAGTGGCCTCCTAGGTTGATTACCAAAACGCTAAACAGTCGACGAGGGTCTAGTATAGGGTCTTTGACTCGTTCTTGTCTACTGAGTTCATGGGCGAACAAAATCGTCTAAGGCTGATTCGTCCCTTCTACATTTATTCTCTGAATAAGGATATTTCAAATGAGGGGGATCAATGAGAATCAGGGGCGCATGATCGAACGAGATAGTTTTGGAGTTGCTAGAACATGGGGTGTTAACAACGCCTTAAGACCGATCGGAAACCAGGGCGGCTAATTTTCGGAAGTGCCCAGAGGATTCGCTGTTGGGGGTGAACTGATGGATCGGCGTAATTTCAAACTGACGGGGTTTCATTTCCCAAACTATTTCTGAATCGTCTTGTTGAGCAGAATCAAGCAACTGGCGAGTGGATGCTTCTGTCTCAAGAACAGGAGACGTCTCAGAGGAAGACGGTATAGCAACTCCCCCCTGCTGCCAAAAGTCATCCACATCAGGGATAGGCAACGTCGCGGTAGAAGCAAGATTCGGGATCTGCCTTGGGGAGCCGCTAGATAGCTGGTTCAGACCATCGACATCGCGAGTCAGAGGGTTAGTTTTTGCAGCCATAGGTTGGTCTACTGAGGTGGGTAATAGACTACCTGGACTGGCTAACGATGAAAACTGGGTATCTAGAGAAGACTGCTGTGTTGCCCATGCCAAATCTGTACTGATCCAGATTTTGGGGAAGTTATGGCAAATCAGGGCTTCAAATTCCCGATTAAAATGATAGAGGGGTTGGCCCCGCCGAGTCCAGGCAGCCAACAGTTCACCCACTGAAATGGTTTTATAGCGACCCCGGTACAGTGCTTCGATCAGCGCTAAGCGAACCCACTGCCGAGGGTAAGTCTCTAGCCAGTCCTCAAGGAGATGCTCTTGAGTTTGATCGACAACCTCATGACTATAGTAGGCGAGCAAGCCAGATGTTGTGGTGAGAGTGGAGTCTGCTTTAGAGTCTGTCATGACCGCTGACCTGAGGAGGGCAGAACTTTAGAACCAGATTAAAAAAGACAAAGCCATCAGGGCAAGGCTAATTGTCTTAGGCGATAATCTAGTCTACTCAATTTATGGTCATAGTCGGAGCAAAATCAGGGATAAATGCTGAAAATTGTATCCGTCACTGCATTTAGACAATACTTATAGTACTCTGCTGTCGGTATGATACGGTTTGAGCCAATAGTTTCATTGCCGTTAATACTATGCAATCTGACCTCTCTTCACAATCTGCGATTGGTGTCGCTGTAGTCGGCACTGGTTTTGGTCAAAAAGTTCATATCCCAGCCTTTCGTGATTATCCCGGTACCAATCTTGTGGCTGTCTATAACCGAGATTTGGAAAACGCAGTTGCGATCGCAACCACTCACAACATTCCCCACGCCTTTAACAACCTATCCGAAATCACCGCCCGCTCGGATATCCACGGCGTCAGCATTTCTACCCCACCCTTCCTCCACTATGAGATGGCAGAGGCTGTCTTGAAAGCTGGCAAACATCTTTTTCTAGAAAAACCAACCACCCTCAATGCCCCAGAAGCCCGCAAACTCTATCAGTTAACGCAGCAGCAAGGGCTACAGGCAACCCTAAATTTTGAATTTCGCTTCGTTCCGGCCTGGATGCAGCTTAAAACCTTGCTATCTGAGAACTACGTTGGCCAAACTCGATTGATCAAAATCGATTGGCTAGTGCCAGGGCGCGCTGATCCGACTCGGCCCTGGAGTTGGCATACGAGCAAAGAGCTGGGGGGTGGCTCTCTCGGTGCCTTAGCCTCCCATACCTTTGACTACATTGCCTGGCTATTTGGCCCAGTCAAACGACTTTGTGCCCGTTTAACAACCACCATTCCCACTCGTCCCGATCCCAACAGTGGGAAGGCTAAAACTGTCGATGCAGATGATACCTGCGTGCTGATCTTGGAACTACAAGATGGCACGACCTGCCAAATCAATATTAGTGCCACAACCTATGCTGGACGAGGACATTGGCTGGAAGTGTATGGCGATCGCGGCACCTTAGTTTTAGGGAGCGATAATCCAAAAGATTACGTTCATGGTTTTCAGTTACAAGGGAGTCAATCTGGGGCTGCGCTGCAAGACATCCCCATTCCAGATTGGCTAAAATTCGAGAAAACCTATCCAGATGGCCGCATTGCTCCCACCATAAGAGTTGTGGACCACTGGGCACAGATGATTCACAAAGGACAAACCACCGCACCTTCCCTCAAAGAAGGCGTATATTCACAATTACTGATGGATGCCGCCCACCAATCTGATCAGCAAGGGACTTGGATCGATATACCTGACTTAGATAATTTCTTGTCAATGGTCTAAAAAAAGTGCTTATAGGTAATTTAAGCTTATCTAAGCGAATCTAACAGATATAATCAACCATTTTCTCTAAAAAATGGTGTTTTTGTCTTCTCTGTCTTTACTCAGGTTTAGTCTAGCTGTAGTCATAGGATAAAACTTCAGCTAGACTTGCAAAGCAAAGTCATAACGAGTATGATTTAGTCACTGTAATTATCCTCATCCATAAGCCGATGGCTCGCATCCTAGACATCCCCATTCAAGACATTCAGCGGCCCCTCTACCGCCAAAATGATCCTCAGCGAGTAGAAACCCTAATGGCTTCTATTGCTGAGATTGGCCTCCTAAATCCAATTGAAGTCTTGGACGTTGATGGTCAATATTATGGTTTTTCCGGCTGCCATCGATACGAAGCCTGTTCAAGGTTAGGACATGCAACTATTCGCTGTTGCGTTCGCAGAGCGACCCCCTCAGTGTTGCAAAAACATCTGGCCTAACCCGTTCATGTTTCTCCTCAGGTCAAGGAAAGCCCAGGTTAAATCTCCCACTCTAATGGCCGACCATTCCAGAGTCGACTTAATATGGACCTTTTGACCGCCTTTATTTTCTATCAGTCCATCCCCTTAGCGTTTATTTGAGGTAACGACCATGCAAGCACCTCCCATCAACATCGGTATTTCTGAACAAGACCGTCAACATATTGCTGAAGGTTTATCTCGTCTGCTCGCTGACACTTACACCCTGTATCTCAAAACGCATAATTTTCATTGGAATGTCACGGGACCCATGTTCCAAACCTTACATCTAATGTTTGAGGGACAATATAATGAGCTGTCCTTAGCCGTAGATGCCGTAGCAGAGCGCATAAGAACTTTAGGTTTTCCAGCACCTGGAACTTACAAAGAATATAGTCAACTCACCTCTATCCAAGAAGCAGATGGCGTCCCTACCGCCGAGGACATGATTAAAGACCTAGTTGCAGGCCAGGAAGCCGTCGTCCGCACAGCTCGATCTGTCTTTCCCCTAG
>CALDHF010000309.1 GCA_937941595.1 uncultured Acaryochloris sp.
AAACAGTTCCAACAAAATATTCTGCTGTTAATATTGTCAAGCCAATACTGATGAAAGGAATTATTCTAGCTGGGGGTTCAGGCACTCGACTTTATCCCATTACTCGGGTTCTATCGAAACAATTGATGCCGGTTTATGATAAGCCGATGATTTATTATCCGTTGTCTACCTTAATGTTGGCGGGTATTCGGGATATTCTGATCATTTCTACTCCCCGAGATGTGCCTCTATTTCGGCGCTTGTTTGAGGATGGTCAGCATCTAGGATTAAATATTTCCTATGCAGAACAACCTCAACCGGGAGGATTAGCCCAGGCCTTTATTATTGGTGAAGATTTTGTGGGCCAGGATACGGTGGCTCTGATTCTTGGGGACAATGTTTTTTACGGTGAGTCTTTGTCTAAGAAGCTACAGAAAGCTCAGGAGTTGACCTCTGGTAGTATTGTGTTTGGCTATTGGGTCAATGATCCACAGCGATATGGTGTGTTTGCGTTTGATGAGCATGGGAATGTCAGTGATATTGAAGAAAAGCCACAGCATCCTCGATCTAATTATGCGGTGACGGGACTGTATTTTTACGATAACCAAGTGATTGATATTGCCAAAAGTCTCAAGCCCTCCGCTAGAGGAGAGCTAGAGATTACAGATGTGAATACAGCCTATCTGCGGCAAGGACAACTCCGGGTTGAAAAATTTAGTCGGGGGGTTGCCTGGTTAGATACGGGGACCCATGAAAGTTTGCTGCAAGCGTCTGCCTTTGTGGAAACCATAGAACAACGGCAAGGATTGAAAGTTGCCTGTATTGAGGAAGTGGCCTATCGCATGGGGTATATTTCGGCAGAGCAAGTGCTGAAGTTAAGTCATGATTTGCAAAAGAATAGCTATGGCCAATATCTTTTGAGGATTGTAGAGGAAGGGGAACGGTCTGTATGAATGTGATTAAAACGTCTATCCCTGGTGTTTTAGTGATTGAACCTCGTGTTTTTGCAGACCACCGAGGTTTTTTCTTGGAATCCTATCATCAACAGCGATATAAGGATGCTGGGATAGCTGAAACGTTTGTACAGGATAACCATTCTCGGTCTCAAAAAGGGACCCTTAGGGGACTTCATTATCAGCTTAAGAACCCTCAAGGTAAGTTGGTGAGGGTGATCCAAGGAGAAGTATTTGATGTGGCAGTTGATATTCGCCAAGGATCGCCATGGTTTGGTCAATGGGTGGGGGAGTATCTTTCGGCTGAGAATAAGAAGCAATTCTATGTCCCTCCTGGGTTTGCCCATGGCTTTTGTGTAGTGAGTGACTCGGCTGATTTCTTGTATAAGTGTACGGATTTCTATAATCCGCAGGATGAACATGGCCTGGTTTGGAATGATCCTGATGTAGGGATTGACTGGCCTTGCAAGCAGCCTACGTTGTCTACTAAAGATGCGGCGTCAGCCACGCTACAGTCTCTCCAAGCAATGAAAACTCAACTGCCGCTCTATACCGATACACCCTGAATCTTAAAAATGCTAGGGCCAAACTCCTAACCCATGGCGCTGTCTAGATTGTGCGGTGAGGATGACCAAGAGCGTTAAAGATAGGTGCATATTCTTTCATGCCCATCAAGGTAGCTTGGTATACTGGTTTTGAGAATTTCAGTCTTAATCTTTTCGATACCCCATGCAACCTACTGATCCGGATAAGTTTACAGATAAAGCATGGGCGGCGGTTGTGAAGTCCCAGGATGCAGCTCGACGGTTTAATAACAACAAGTTAGAAGTTGAACATCTCACCATTGCGCTGTTCGAAGAAGAGAAGCTAGCCAAAAATATTTTCACCCGAGCGGGGGTAGATTCGGATCTGGTGCTACAGCAGCTGATGGAGTTTGCTGAGAAGCAGCCCAGTGTTGAAGATGGAACGGCTTTGTTCTTGGGACAGGGCTTGGACCGTTTATTAGATCAAGCCGATGGCTTTCGTCAGGACAGACAAGATCAGTTTATTTCGGTGGATCACATCCTGCTGGCGTTTGCTGAGGATAATCGCATTGGTAAATCGCTGCTGCGTGACCAAGGTATTGCCCGCACGGATTTAGAAAAAGCCATCAAAAAAATGCGGGGCACCCAAAAGGTGGCCGATAAAGAATCTGAGTCTCGATACAATGCCTTGGAAAAGTACGGGCGGGATCTGACAGAACGGGCCAAGGCGGGGAAGCTAGATCCGGTGATTGGCCGTGATGATGAAATTCGCCGGGTGATTCAGGTCCTATCTAGGCGATTGAAGAATAATCCAGTTTTGATAGGGGAACCGGGGGTAGGTAAAACTGCGATCGCAGAAGGTCTCGCGCAACGGATTATCAATGGTGATGTCCCTGAATCCTTGAAAAATCGGCGGTTAATCACCCTGGATATGGGCAGCTTAATTGCAGGTGCGAAATACCGAGGAGAGTTTGAAGACCGCCTTAAGGCCGTCCTAAGGGAAGTCACCCACTCTGATGGCCAGATCGTGTTGTTTATTGATGAATTGCATACGGTGGTGGGGGCTGGCTCTGGCCAAAGTTCCATGGATGCTAGCAATCTCCTTAAACCCATGCTGTCTCGGGGAGAATTGCGCTGTATCGGGGCCACCACCCTAGATGAATATCGCAAACATATTGAGAAAGATGCGGCTCTAGAACGACGGTTTCAACAGGTTTATATTGATCAGCCCAGCGTGGAAGCGGCGATATCGATTTTGCGGGGTTTGAAAGATCGATATGAAATTCATCACAATGTCAAAATTACGGACTCTGCCCTGGTTGCTGCCGCCGTCTTATCCAGCCGCTATATTGCCGATCGATTCCTGCCCGATAAAGCCATCGATCTGGTCGACGAAGCCGCGGCCAAGCTAAAGATGGAGATGACCTCCAAGCCCAATGAATTGGAAGTTGTCGAACGGCGACTCATGCAGCTAGAGATGGAAAAGATGTCTCTAGAACAAGAAAAGGACCGCACCAGTATCAGCGGAATTTATGAGTCGTCTGAAGATCATCTGCAACGGGTAGTGGCCGAAATTGAGGAACTGAGCCCTCGGCGGACAGAGCTGGAAGACCAATGGCAAACAGAAAAGCAGGTTTTAGAAGAAATCAATGCTCTCAAAGAAGAGGAATCTAAGGTTCGGCTGGAAATTGAAAAAGCGGAACGAGAGTTTGATCATGAACAAGTAGTTCAGCTCAAATATAGTCGTATGGAGCCGCTACAAACAGAGTTGGAGGAGCATGAAACCAAGCTGTTGGCGATTCGGGCTCAAGGATCGACCTTATTGCGTGAACAGGTCACGGAA
>CALDHF010000310.1 GCA_937941595.1 uncultured Acaryochloris sp.
GAGCAATGGACCCGGAGAGTTAGCGACTTGGGTGAGACCTGTTTTGCAGGACCTTCAACCGTTTCTCTCATGTTCTAGTAGAGTATCCATTTTGCTATCTCCCTGTGCCCATGCGGGTGGAAAGGAGCCGCAAATTGCTCAGAATTTACCCGGTGTCCATCGGGTGTTAGGGCCAGACCATTTTTTCTCTTTTTTATTACGGGGACGCACCCCTGATCGTTGGCAATGGCAAAAGCAAGGCATAGTGGTGTTTCTGGGGGGTGATCAGTTTTATGCCGTAGTCATCGGTAAGCGATTGGGGTACCGGATTGTCACCTATGCAGAATGGTCACCGCGCTGGTTACCTTGGATTGATGCTTGTGGCGTTGCTCGATCTCAGCTGCGACAACAGGTGCCGCGTCGGCATCACTCTAAACTAACGGTAGTGGGCAATCTGATGACAGATATACGACCGAGCTTCGAGACCACTGCGTGCTTGTCTCAGTTCGGTTGGAATGCTGAGACTGAAATTGTGGGTCTGTTGCCAGGGTCGAAGCCTGCCAAATTACAGGTAGGCGTTCCGTATTGTCTTGCGATCGCAAACCATCTCCATCACTATCGCTCCCAAACCCAATTCATCATCCCCGTGGCTCCTGGATTAACGGTTCAAGCTCTGGCTGAGTATGCCAATCCAGCTCACAACCCCCTAATCCCCAAACTGTCTGGAAGTTCAGCGGTTTTAGTGCACCCTGAGCAGGGTCTGCCCTATTTACTGACCCCTCAAGACCTAAAAATACAACTATGGACCTTATTCCCTGCCTATGATCTGCTGGTTCACTGCCAAGTCTGTACGACAACGATCGGGGCTAATACTGCTGAACTGACTGCCTTAGCCATCCCAATGGTAGTTGTCATCCCGACCCAACAACTCGATGTCATGCGAGCCTGGGATGGGCTCCTGGGCCAGATGACCAACCTTCCCGTATTCGGGACAATCTTGGCCACCATCATCAATAGAGCCATACTATTCTGGGGATTGGGACTCAGGGCTTGGCCTAATATTTGGGCTGAGAAAGAAATAGTGCCAGAACAAGTCGGCAATCTCCATCCTCAGGTGATTGCCTATCAGCTGAGGACATTGCTAGAAACCCCCAGCCGCTTGGGACACATTCGTAAGGAGCTACAAAAAGTTCGTGGTGAAACAGGGGCCGTCAAACGCTTCGTTCAGCTTATCGTTGACGTGATCTCAATCCATCGAGGTGACGCTCCTACCCGTTGATGGTAGAGAAGCAGTCCCTCAAGAGCTGCTAATAATCACGGGATTGCCCATCCCGACGACCCAATTCATACACAGCGCCAATCAGCAGAGCAATCATCCCCAAGCTCACACCCCAACTTCTGCTGCCGAATCCCCACACACTGGCGAAATAACAAAGCCCTCCTACTAGTAAAAACGGGACGATACTCATAAGTGATGCCCAGAAGAGATTTTGAGCCTCCCGTGCAGGCCGAGTCCGCTCAAATTCTTCATCCGATAAATACAGGGATCGTTCCGCAAAATTAAACCATCGACAGAGTTGATGGATAATCCATTGACTCAGAGGATAGAAGCCCATGTATAAACCCGTTGCCCAGAGACTGCCTCCAGCAATCGGTAAAGGGTCAATATAAAACTGAAACGGAAGAAAATTGATCACCATAGCTGCTGGGTTAAGACAATGAAAACGCTACAGTTGGGCATCTGTAGACAGGCGTAAGTTAATACTTATTAACACTATGACATCGATTCTTATAATAAACTCACAAAAGTCTTGATAATCTAGCAATACCATGCTCTAAAAACTAATCATGGGCATGCTTCAATCTTCAACTATTGCTCTAGGCATTGGAGTGTTGTTCCACTTGACAGGGCGAACACAAACCAAAGAATTCTAAAGTATGGTAATAGATCTCAAATTTGCCTGTTTGCCGTAATTGATCTTCAAGTTCATGGACTGGACATTCCTCATCCTGAATGGGAATAGACGTTCCACATTGCAGACAAGTCATGTGATGCCTATCTTGCTGAGTCGTAGAATAAAGTGTTTCACCATTGCTCAATAGACGAGCTTGAATCGCAGCATTAAGCTTCAGCGCTTCCAAGGCGCGATAAACCGTTGCTAGCCCCAAAGACAATTTCGCTTTTCTCAGTTCAATATAGAGTTCTTGGGCAGAAATTTCTCGATTAAGCTGCTTTAGAAGCTTAAGAACAGTGTTTTGGCTGCGGGTTAGTTGCGATTTCATGAAATCAGGGTCATCAACTCCAAGTGCAGGCACCACTGGTTGAGAAAATGCTTAGCTTTGCCATCAGAACATTGCCTGTACTTTCTGTGGCAATCCTCAACAATGTAATCCTAGGATAGACCAACATCTCAGACATGAGTCTGTTACCTTAAGGCTGGGTCTCCAATGGATATGCAATCCTGCACAAGCATCGTCAACCTTCAACCCACAACATACTAGGATATGGAAGGGAAAATTTTATCCATTCCCCATGGCTGACCTCGATCATTTCTGTTCCCAAACATTGCTCCTGAACCAATTCTATGACCCGTAGCAAGCTCTCAGATGCAGATAAACAGAATATTACTCAACTCTTCCGAGAGTCTGAAGAAACGATTGTCCAGTTGGCCGACCGTTTTGAAGTCAGTGCGTCCACCATTCGGCGGATTCTCAAGAACCAACTACCGGGTCAGGAATACGAAGCGCTAATTGCAACGAAACAAGAGAAGCGAATCCCCAAATCTGCTCGCAAAGTTAAAACGGTTCGAGCACCGAAAACCCTTGCTGTAGAGGATGAAAATACTGCAAAACCGACCAAAGTTATTGCAGATATTTCCCGGCCCGCTCCTATCAAGAAACGCACACAATCTACAGTTGCGAGTGACGAGGGCCAACCAGACGTCCCCACGCCAACAGGGAAAAAGGATGAAGACTTAGCAGGACTGATTGCTGAAATCGAACATGATCTGCATGACCAACCGATAGATAGTGTGGATGAAGATGCGGATCTTGATGAGTTTTCAAGTGGTGACAGTGATGATTTCGACTCAGATGATCCTAGGGAAGATGTTGAGAGTGCAGATATTAAGCAAATAGGGATGACTCTGGAGCCAACAGCACTGATTCAAGTTCTTCCTCTTTCTGAAGCGAAGTTTCCCAAAACGTGTTACTTGGTCGTCGATCGTTCGGCAGAACTCATTACTTGTCCCCTGCAAGCCTTTGGAGAGTTAGGCATGATCCCTGAAGATGAAGTGGATGCTAAGACCCTACCCATCTTTGATAATCATCGTATTGCGCGTCGTTTTTCTCATCGTACCCAAAGAATTGTGAAAGTCCCGAATAGTAATGTTTTGCAGAAAACTTGCTCTCAACTGGTAGCTAAGGGAATTACTCGACTGCTCATGAATGGCCATGTTTATGCTTTATGATCCGTTTTTTTACCTGAACCTTGGGTAAGCTAGGCTATGATGTCCAGCATCAGTCATGTGCAATATACAGATTGAACCTCTGAAAACTTAACCTTAAGCGTTGAGATTGGTTGCTAATTATCCTTAAGCAAAACATTTAATATGAAAGCGATGATTTTGGCCGCGGGTAAAGGCACCCGCGTTCGCCCAATTACGTTCACCATTCCCAAACCCATGATTCCGATCATGCAAAAGCCGGTGATGGAATTTTTGGTGGAGCTACTTCGACAACATGGTTTTGATCAAATCATGGTGAATGTTAGTCATCTTGCAGATGAAATCGAAAACTACTTTAGAGATGGTCAACGGTTTGGCGTAGATATTGCTTACTCCTTCGAAGGCCGAATTGAAGACGGCAAACTCATTGGCGAAGCCGTGGGGTCAGCTGGGGGTATGCGTCGTATTCAAGACTTTTCACCGTTTTTTGATGATACTTTTATTGTCCTATGTGGGGATGCCCTCATTGATCTAGATTTAACAGCCGCAGTAGAATGGCATCGCCAAAAAGGCTCTATTGCAACCATTGTTATGAAAACAGTCGATCCTCAAGATGTTTCCAGTTATGGTGTGGTCGTTACGGATGAAGAAGGTAAGATTCAATCTTTTCAGGAAAAACCGAGTGTTGACGAAGCCCTTAGTAACAATATCAACACGGGCATCTACATTTTTGAGCCAGAAGTTCTGGACTTGATTCCTTCGGGCCAAGAATTTGATATTGGTGGTGATCTTTTTCCCAAGTTAGTTTCTGAGAATATGCCTTTTTACGGCATTGCTATGGATTTCCAGTGGGTAGATATTGGCAAAGTTCCTGATTATTGGCATGCCATTCGAAGTGTATTGATGGGAGATGTGAAAACGGTGGCGATTCCGGGTCACGAAGTTGCACCGGGCATTTATACTGGCTTGAATGTTGATATTAATTGGGACAAGGTAGATGTCCAAGGGCCTGTCTATATTGGCGGCATGACTCGGATTGAAGATGGTGTCAAGATTATTGGTCCAGCCATGATCGGTCCCAACTGCCGCATTTGTAGTGGTGCAACGGTTGATAATAGCGTCATTTTTGAATATTCTCGGCTGGGTTCCGAAGTTCGATTAGTCGATAAGTTAGTCTTTGGTCGCTATTGTGTCGACAAAACCGGGGCTTCTTTAGATGTTAGAGCTGCGTCTCTAGATTGGCTGATTACCGATGCCCGTCAAGATACCCAAGCGCCGTCACCGATGTCTAACTAAGTCATCAAGGGCTGTTCAACTAGAAAGGCTGTCTCAGTTTGAGACATATGGCCCCCCCTAGGCTTTGTTGTGGAGCGTCACTAGACTATGGATGTGCGGCGATGGCTGGCTCGGCAAGAACCCCAATGGCAACAGTTAGAGAGATTACTACAGAAAGCTGAAAAACAGGGTCTAAAGAATCTGACAGGTCGGGAAGTTCAAGAGCTGAGCGGTCTCTACCGGATGGTAGCGGCAGATTTGGCGCGGGCCCAAGCCAGGCAGATAGGTCCAGGCGTGATGGATCAATTAAAAAATCTGACGTTGCGTGGGTATGCTCAAATCTATCAAGGTGGACGGCGGCCTGCGTGGCGATCGGTGAGGGAGTTTGTCATGTGGGGGTTTCCGACTGTTGTCCAAGAAACCTTGGGGTTTACGGTTTTAGCAACCCTGATTTTTTTGATTGGAGGCGGAATTGGCTGGTGGTATACCTGGCAGGATCCAGAATTCATGAGTCTGGTGATTCCTCCCGAGATTATCGATATTGTTCAGGAGAAAGGAAAACTTTGGATAGGGTCCATTGTGGGTAGAGAACCCTTGGCTTCCAGCGATATTATGCAAAACAATATTAGTGTTACCTTCACGACGTTTGCAGGGGGGCTTTCGGCTGGGGTTTTAACGCTTTATATTTTGTGGGTGAATGGGTTGCATATTGCTGCGATCGCAACTCTAGTTGGGCAAAACAAATTAGCCTATCCGTTTTGGGCTTTTGTATTTCCTCATGGTGCTTTGGAGCTTCCTGCTATCTTTCTTGCTGGAGGGGCAGGATTATTGTTGGCTAGAGCGGTGGTTTTCCCTGGACAGTACCAGCGGATATCAGCCCTGAAACTATATGGAAGACAAGCGATTCAACTGATGTTTGGGGTTGTACCGATGTTGTTGATTGCTGGCGGAATTGAAGGATTTTTTTCCCCGTCTCCTTTGGTACCTGCTCCAGTTAAATATTTGGTTGGCATCAGTTTACTGTGGGGATTGTTGCTGTATCTGCGACGTCGACGACCCTAAATCTGTCAAGCGCATTCAAGTCTCTGCGATAAGATGGACACTAGATTTAGTTGTTAATATTGATACATAAGGAATAGGTGTACCCATGGTAGAAGCAACTCAGTCTCAGCAACGCGGCATCATGATGACTGACAATGCCCTCAAGCATGTTCTCGAACTGCGAGAAAAAAATGGGAAGGATCTGTGCTTACGGGTTGGCGTTCGCGGTGGAGGTTGTTCTGGGATGTCTTACACCATGGATTTTGAAGATCCAGGCAATATCCAAGAGACTGACGATGTTTTTGATTATGAAGGTTTTAAGGTCGTCTCTGATCCGAAAAGTATGCTGTATATTTATGGTTTGGTTCTCGACTACAGTGATGCTTTGATTGGTGGCGGATTTCAGTTTACAAATCCGAATGCAACTCAAACATGCGGTTGTGGAACATCTTTCTCTGCCTAGGACATCATAAATGGCTGAAATACTTGAAACACTTGACGACGTCTTCAAATCAGCATTGGAGCGCTATCAAGCAGGTGAACCTGCTGAAGAATTGATTCCAGTCTTTAAAGATATTTGTGAGCAAGCCCGCAAAAGTAGTCCAGCTTGGACTTGCTTGTCATGGTTGTATCTGTTAACTGAGAAGCATAATTCGGCCTATAAAGCGGCCCAGAAAGCGGTGAAATTAAATCCACAAGATCCACAGGCCCGCGTCAACCTAGCAATTGCCATGTTAGAAACCAATCAAAAAGGGATTCGCAAGCATGTAGAAATTGCTCAACAGATCGTGATGGCTGTGCCTGAGTTAAAGGAAGAACTAGAAGAGAGCTTCAAAGATGGGCTAACCCGTAGACCTGAATGGTCCAGTTTACAGCGGGTTCAAGCTTGGGTATTTGACTAGATAATCTTTGAAAGAATAAGAGCGAGCAATGATGTTGCTTGATTGTGGTGTTGCTTGTATGGTTATCAACCAGAGAATGTCATGTTAGAAAAGCTTATCAATGGGATTAATACAGTCCTGATGATTGACGTGTTTTTTGTGATTTTTTGCTTTATCTGGTTTTTGGTGGGTCTATTGAGCCGCCAACTGGGTTTCCCACTGGTATTTGATGTTTGGTACTCTCTCTGGCCTAACGTAATCCAACCTGCTATCGGGATAGTGATGGCAGGATCTATCCTCACGGGAATAGCTGGGCAAATTCGTAAGTACCTGCCTTCGTCATAATTTGGAATAGTTCAGCGTCAACTCGGGGGCTTATCTATTGAAGAGATTGTCAGCTAGAGGCGCTCGAGTTCGTCTTCAGATAGTTCATCATAGTCATCGTCATCGAAGTTGTAGTCGATGACAGGATCCATGAGGACAGCTTGCTGAGCTTCATATAGGGTTAACCATTGCCCGGGAGAATGAATACTTCTGGGTGGATCTTGGTATCGGGCAAAAAACCAAGGTGGAGAAGTAGGTTGTGTAATTTCGGCTTTAATCCTATAGGGTTCAAAGTCGGGGTAATCAGGATCCCGCTCTACTTTGACCCATACTTTTTGACCGATTAATTCATCTGGAGGCAACATGATGACACAGTGAGCTTGAGCGCTAACAATTTTAGAAACATTCCTATTGTACAAATATGAGGAAACTCACGTTTGTAATTAAACGGTTTTTCAGAGATTGAGTTTGTAATAATCTAATCATTCCCAGTGTAAATGGCAACTTTTCCTGATGATGGTTCGGTTTTCCTACTCAGGGAGATGATCCCTGAACGATATAGACGAAGTGGAAAAATGTATTCCTGGGCACAAGAGACCACTAAATTAAAAATTTAGTGTATGCATAAAAAAGGGGAAATGAAGAATCAATGTCTGTGAACAATGGTCTTCGCGTTAGAGAATACCCAATGTTTTGGCATCTCTATAAATAGTACGCCTCCTATATCCAATGCTTAAAGAACAAATTCAAGGACAAAACGGTGACAGTTGCATTAGAACAAACTCAAACAGAACACTACTGGCAATGGCAGGGTTGGCGCATTCACTACGTGCAAAAGGGTGAGCAAGGTCCTTGCGTGGTGTTGTTGCATGGTTTTGGTGCGTCTACAGATCACTGGCGTAAAAATATTGAAGCGTTGTCAGGCCACTATCGAGTTTGGGCAGTGGATATGCTGGGATTTGGCCGCTCTGAAAAGCCTGAAATTGACTATACAGGTGACTTGTGGCGCGCACAGATTCAAGCATTTTGTGAAGAAGTCATTCAGGAACCTGTATTTATTGCGGGCAATTCTTTGGGCGGATATGCCAGTCTATGCTTTGCTGTTGACTGTCCCCGATGGACGCGGGGCTTGATTTTACTCAACTGTGCCGGATCTTTTGCAGAGACTAACCCTCAGCCTGAATTGTCTGCTTGGCAACAGCAATGGCAAGCACAGCGTTCAAAAGTGATGCGATCGCGACCTGTGATTAATGTCATGAGTTACTTTTTGTTCAATCGTATGCGCAAGCCGGAAAATATTCGTAAGGCGCTGTCTCAAGTCTATAAGGATCAAACAGCTGTGACCGATCAGTTGGTCGAAGATATTTATCGCCCATCCTTGGATAAAGGTGCTTTAGGTGTATTTTCAGGTGTATTTAAGTCGCCTCCTGGCCGTAAGCTGAATGTGCTGCTCGAAAGTTTGAGTCGACCCCTCTTGCTGTTATGGGGATCCGCCGATCCTTGGATGACGCCTCAGAAAGCTGAGCAGTTCCAGCATTTTTACCCGAAAGCTGATTTAGTGTTGGTAGACGCAGGTCATTGCCCCCATGATGAACGTCCTGAAGTGGTGAATGCAGAAATGCATCGATGGATTCAACAACAAGAGTTAGCTGCTTAATCGACCTAGCCATGTTGGATGGTGGATAGATATTTGAAGTTGGGGGGACTAAGACCTTACCAACTTAAGTTGTGCTCTGTTGTGCATTTGTGCTGCAAAGCTCTCTACTGTTGGGTAGAGCTGAACCCTCTAATCATTTTTTAAGACACAGAACTGAGGCAATAGATCTAAATATTTATGCTAGAAAATTTTAAGAAAATTT
>CALDHF010000311.1 GCA_937941595.1 uncultured Acaryochloris sp.
CCAGGACGTTGTACCCTAACTCTTCGGCAATGGTGGCTAACAGTTTGCCAGTGGGAATCAGCACCTGTAGAAAAGAGGCTTGATCGCCTACCACGTAGGCTAACTGAGCCTGGGGTTTTAAGACAGGACGCAAATTAGCCAAATGGCGTTTCATCCCCCCAAAGTACAGGCAGGTAACCCTATGATATAGCTTCTCAAAGCCTGAATCTTTGCCCAGTTCTAGGCGACGGCGCTCAATTTTTTCGGCGAGTTGGGTCACCTTGGGCATCTGAGCGACCCACAGATCATCGGTATCGGCGGCGTAGGCATTGCGGGTATTAGAGCGGAGGAGGGCTTGTTTATAGTCTTTTAAGTCAGAAGGGGTCTGGAGAAAGCCCAGAAGAACAGATTCTAGTCGAGTGGTCCGGGTATAGTCTTTTTCGTTGGGGTAGGGAGGAGACGTAATCACAGCATCAATGGATTCTGGCATCAGAATCCGAGATAAATCTCGGGCATCTTGATGGTGGCAAACCGTCGGCACAGGGCGCGGACCGACGGCGGCTAAATCTTCAGCCATGGTTAAAATTTGCTGATGCCATGCAGTCAAGACGGGAGCATCTTGTTTCCGCTCTCTGCTAATACCCACTTCAGGGGCAAATCTAAGGTTACTGGCACTGTGGACACTGGTATGGGCCAAGGCCAACCTAAATAAGTTGCGAAGTTGCGGGTTGAGTTCACTCTCAATGGCGGTTCGCAGGACTAGACATTTGTGCAAGGGCAGCTCTGAAATGGAGTTTTTGAGCAGGAGCGATCGCGCTTCTGGTGCCAGCTTTTTCAGGTATAAGCAATTATTAGGTACGTCCTCGTTGATAGGTGCATTCTCCTGGCTGTTGATGGCGGCGACGCGATCGCAAACCCGTTCTGCACCCTCTCTCACAGCCTGCGGATCGATCTGCCAGGTTGTTTTTGTGCGCGACGCAAACCAGGACATAGGAGTTGCCTCTACCCCCACCCCGGAAATGCCCTGCTTTTTGGCCTCGACAATGGTGGTGCCCGTCCCACAAAAAGGATCTAAGAGCGTACTGTCCGCCGTCAATCCAAACTTGGCAATATAGGTGCGAACTAAATGGGGCGGAAACGACAGGATAAAGCGATACCAATCATGGAACGTGCGATCGCACTGCTGTAGACGATTTAGGTTGAGATCCTGAGGGTTAGAAGGGAGCATCAAGGTTTGGAGGGGCGTTGCGATCTCGTCTGGGTCACAATCCGATCAAAATACCAGTTGAGTCCTGGGGCCAACACACTATGGAGTTTTGCCAGCAAGCCCATTTCCAACCCTGGCGTAATCACAAATTTCTCCTGTTGAAGTCCTTTGACAATTTCTGTTGCCACATCTTCAGGACGCCACATCGCTGCAGAGGCCGTAATGTTTTTCGTCTCTAGGGGTTTAGTTTTATTCTCTGCCTGCAATTGAGGGGTGTCCGTATCCGGGGGATACACAATCGATAGGCCCACCCCTGTACCTTTGAGTTCACCTCGCAATGATTCCGCTAGGCCCCGCAGTGCAAACTTACTGGGACTATAGGGGGTATAGCCAAACAGACCTACTAGTCCTGCCCCAGAAGAAATCAGGACTAAATGGCCCTTCCGTCGCTCTATCATTGTCCCTAACACCGCTTTGATGGCATACAGAGAACCAAAATAATTCACAGCCATGGTCTGCTCAAACACCTCTAGGGGGATATCCTGAAAGTATCCCGGGCAGGCAATCCCGGCGGCAGTCACCAAAATATCCGGCGGGCCAATCTGAGCGGTTGCCGTTTGGATCGTCTGTGTCAAGGCATCTACTTGGGCGACATCCGCACTAACAGCCAGGACTTGCTGGTCGAAGCGAACTCTAGCTGTCTCAATTTCGAGTTTAGCTGCTTCTAGCTGGGTTCGGTTACGGGCAATAATGGTAATATTGGCCCCTTGACGGGCCAACAAGCAGGCCGTGGCTTTGCCGATGCCGCTAGACCCGCCCGTAATCATGGCATGGCTTTGGTCAAAGTCTCTCAAATCAGTTCACTCACGCCCGGTTTTGACAGTCTCGTTGGATGCTTCCGCCCTATCGATGAGCAATCTGCCGTAATAGATAATTCCAGATCTCAGGAATAGGATGGCGGGGCTGGCTTAAATGGGCCGTCTCCCCATGGAAAAGCATCTCCCATTGTCCCTGCTCATGGACCAATTTGGCTAACCCGCAGGTGGGAAATTGGACTTTGGGTCGCCGATTTAACAGGCCCCAAATCACCCCTTTACCAATCATTTCGTGGGTGACAATCAAGACATTACCTGGACAGGTTTGAATCAAGTGCTGGATAACTTGTTGCGTTCGGGCTAATGCCTCCTCAACGGATTCTGGAAAATTCGGTATCAATTGGCTTTGATACGATCGATCGATTTGGGGGAAATGGTCTGCCATCTGGTCGATGGGCAAGATATCAGGTCGAGTTCTAAACAATTTAGAACTCATATGTTCTCCCAACCCCGCTTCTAAGTTAATCGGTAAATTCAGAGCAGCAGCCACATGGGCTGCGGTCACCACCGTTCGCAAAAATGGGGACGCAAAAATATGCTGAATTGGTTCTTGGGCCAGACGAGTCGCTAAGTCTTGAGCCTCCGTCACCCCTGCTGCTGACAATCCTGGATCGTGGGGACGAGCAGCCCGCCGCCGCCAACCTAGATCTGCATAATCTTGACGGTGGCCATGACGAGCAATCCAAACAACTTGGGACATGACTAAATCAGGCCAAAGGCCGAATAAAGATTAGAGATGAGCGCCAGACTCTATAGTGGTTAGCGCCGTCGCTAACGTTTCTACAGTGAACCGAATTTGGTCTTCTGTATGGGTACTACTAATAAAAAAGCGCAGACGAGCAGCATTCTGCGGTACGACTGGGAAGGTCATCGGCTGGACATTCACACCTTGGCGGAACAGGTCCTGAGATAATCGCAACGCTTTTAAGGTATCCCCCACCATCACAGGAATCACGGCTGAACCATGACTCGTGCCTGTATTCAGTCCTTTCTCGCTCGCTAAGTCCAGGAATAACTGGGCGCGATTATGCAGCTGGGCGACGCGCTCAGGTTCTTGCTTAAGCACTCGCAGGGCTGCTAAGGAGGCCGCCGTGTTCGCAGGTGTAATACCAATGCTATAGATAAAGCCTGGAGCGGTGCACTTGAGATACTCGACAACGGCGTGGCAACCGGCAATATAGCCACCGCAGCTAGCAAAAGACTTACTCAGGGTCCCCATCCAGAGATCGACGGTTCTGGGGTCAATGCCAAAATGCTCACTAATCCCTTGGCCATGGTTACCTAAGACGCCAATGGAATGGGCTTCATCCACCATCAAAAAAGCTTTATGGCGTTCTTTTAACTCAATAAACTTGGGCAGGTCTGGAATATCGCCATCGGCGCTGTAGACCCCTTCAATGACGATCAGAACCCGCTGGTAGCGATGGCGGTGCTTTGCCAATAGCTTTTCAAGATCTGCCGCATCATTATGGGCAAAGGAGATCGCCCTGGCTCCAGAAAGCATACAGCCTAGAAAAATACTGTTATGGCTAAAGGAGTCATAGAGAATTAAATCGTTCCGACCAAATAAATGGCCAATGGTGGTGACGTTAGTGCCATGGCCGGCCACATAGAGGACCGCATCATCAACCCCAATAAAGTCAGAAATTTCTTGTTCTAGCTCCAGGTGGAGGGCCTTCTCACCCGAAACTGGACGACTCGCAGAGACCGATGTCCCATAGCGGTCAATGGCCTGCTTGGCGGTTTCGGAAACGGTGGGATGACCTGCCAAGCCCAAATAGTTGTAAGTCGAGAAATTGATCAGCTCTTGGCCATCAATCAGCGTCGTATCCCTGGCAATGCCTTCGTGAACTGCAAAGTAAGGATTGCGGATATCGTTGGATTGGAGTTGAGCTTGCTGCTCTTTGAGCTGCAGATATTCGGGATAAAGATCAAACCGATAATGTTCTGGAGGAATGGAGGGTTCAGCTTCCGATTTTTTTTGTAATAATTCCGCCAGTAATACCCGCTTTTCTTCTGCGGAGAGATTATCCAGAGAATTAGAAGGGTTACTCATGGGCTACATCATGTTCAGACAACATCGAGCTCAAGAGGCCATCAACCTCATCGTCACTCATCACATCCAGTTTGGATAACAACTGATCGACATCTGAGGGTAGGGAAGGCCGGGGCAGAGAACTGCCATCCGAGTCATCCACGAGATATTCCGACAAGGCTCGAATATTAGAATAGTCCAAAACCAAGGTCGGATCTAAGCGACGTCCTAACAAGGTTTCCAACTCACCTGAGACATCGATCATACTCATAGAGTTCATGCCGAAGTCAACGAAATCAGTATCGATATCAATTTCCTCTGGACTGAGGTCCAGAGAGGTTGCCAAGTAGGCTTTTAACCATCCTTGAATATCTGCGGCTGAGGGAGAAGAGACAGCCTCACAAGACTGCGTTTCCGCTACAGCTGCCGTGCTCTGATATTGGTCTTGGATTGGCATATCGTCTTTACTCTGATCGTTTAAACAACAGGTTAAACCGAATTGTGAATTTAAGTTAAAACTTCGGTTCATCATAAAAGATTTATTTATCAGCAACAAGGAGGCATGTAGAGATTAATCAATTGGCCCATTCTCCAAATTGCCGTGTTTAGAATGACTATACGTCAACGGTATGAATTAATCACATCCGTCAGCATGGTTTTTTTGGCTCTTTGTAGCTTTTATAATCTCAAAAGTGTGATTCAAGGGTGATCAAGGTCGCACCTTTAAACCATCCATCTCAGCAACAATCTAGCTCCGATTCTCAAAAGGCTGGATATCTTATATGACGAGTATGCCGTTCTCAAAAGTTCCAGATGGGGTCTCAGCTTAGAGACGTGCTTTTCGTCACACTCGTTAAGACACCGTCTAGAAATTTAGCTTTACAGGTAAATCGCTGAATTTTGCCACTAGAGGTTTTGGGAATCGTGCCTGGCTTCATCAACAAGAGGGAATGAATTTGCAAATCATGTTCTTTGGCCACTGCTCGCCGAATCTGAGTCAGAATATCTTTCTCTACTGCATCCGGTTCTGAGTCAGCGCTTAAGGTAGTGGGGGGAACTAAATTGCTGAGGTTCGGTGGAGATTGTTTCGGGGATGAATTGTTGCCATTTTTCTGATAGCGGTTGATGTAGTTTCGTTCTAATTCAGCCACGATAATCAGCTGTTCTTCACCGGCTTCGGAAATAGAGAAAGCAGCAGCACAGTTAGGCCGAATTCCGGGATAACTCTGCATGACAGTTCCCTCAATGTCTTGAGGGTAATGGTTGCGGCCGTTAATGATGATCACATCTTTGAGACGGCCAGTGACAAACAATTCGGATTGGTCTAAAAAGCCATAATCCCCCGTTCGTAAAAAAGGTCCCTCCCCCGTGTCGGCCAAACAAGCATGGAAGGTTTCTGTAGAGGCGTCGCTCTGGTGCCAATAGCCTTGAGCAATACTGTCCCCCGATACCCAGATTTCACCGACTTCTTCAGGAGGACATTGGCAGAGGGTTTCAGGATTGGCAATCACAATCTTCTGCCCATTCAGGGCTGAACCACACCCTACTAAGGTGCGGGCATCTGCGTCAGTTGCCCCTAAGGCAACCACTTGGTGTTGTTCTAGTGCAGTGCCTTGGACGGTGGTAAGGGCGGGTGGGGCCGCCTTTTGGCCACCGGAGACAATCAGGGTTGCTTCGGCTAAACCATAACAAGGGAAAAATGTTTCTGGACGAAAACCACAGGGTTTGAAGGTAGCTGCAAAGTCTTTTTGGGTTTGGGCATTGATGGGCTCAGCGCCATTGAAGGCCACTTGCCAGGAGCTTAAATCTAGATCCTGCAATTGTTCGGGTTTAATTTTACGGAGACAGAGATCGTAGGCAAAGTTGGGACCGCCACTGGTGGTAGCCTGGTATCGAGAAATCGCCTTTAACCAGCGAATCGGACTTTGCAAAAACATAAACGGGGACATGAGGGCCACCGGAAATCCCCCATATAGGGGCTGTAAGATACCGCCAATTAATCCCATGTCATGGTAGGGCGGCAACCAAATAACGCCCTGGCTCTGGGAGCTATGCTCGAAGCACTGATAGATTAGCTCTAAATTGTGCAACAGATTGTGATGGGTAATCATCACGCCTTTGGGGATAGCGGTTGACCCTGAGGTGTATTGCAAAAAGGCGAGGTCATGGCGTTGGGGCTGAACTTCTTGCCAGGTTTGCAGGGGTTGGGTGACCCCCAGGCTATCTGTAGCTAGCCATCTTAGGGTTTTTAGCTCAACGGCATCAATCATCTGCCGTTCTAATTTAGACAGAATTTGGGTGCTGGTGAGGGCAAAGATCGCCTGGGAGTCAGAAATGACGTTCTGCAACCGCACTAAGGACCGATTAGGGCGAGGGGGATAGATGGGTACCGCAATCACTCCGGCATACAGACAACCGAAGAAGGCGGCAATATACTCTAAGCCTGGCTGGTAAACGAGTAGCGCCCGATCACCCGGTACACAAGCAGACTGTAGTGCGGCTGCGATCACACGGGCCTTCCCATCCAGTTCTGCATAGGTTAAATCTAGGATGTCTTCTTCGCCATCGACTAAAAAGGTAAAGCCTTTGTGATCGGGCTGGTGAGCGGCTCGATACCGGAGCAACTCTACGAGACTCTCCACTTGAGGTGGACAGATCGTCTCGGTCTTGGCATCCAAATAATTTGTTTCAGCCACGTTATACTCCATTTTTACCGAGGAATTACGAATTCGTTTGAGATTTGAAGAGTCCTTGCAGACGCTTATCCCACTTCTTCTGGTTGGCCTCCGCATCTCGGATATAGGGAGACCAGGCAATCAATTGAATAATGAACTGGTTTAACAGGGAAACCGGGAATTGCAGAGGACGAACAATATCCACGAACAGAATGACCCGGACCTCATCTGTGTTATTCCAGGCTTCATGTTCGAAGGAGTCATCAAAGACTAAGCTTTTGCCTTCTTGCCAATGCCGAACATCATCCCCCACTCGAATCCCGCAATTATCAGCCGCGTTGGGAACCATTAGCCCCAAGTGATAGCGGAGGACACCATTAAAAGGACCACGATGGGGGGGAATTTGTTTCTGGGGCAGCAGAATGGAGAAAAAAGCCGTTTTTACCCCTGGGATACTGGCGAGCAGGCGAGCGGTTTCGGGGCAAAGGGTGCAATTTTGTTCTGCGGTCACCCCATAGGCATAGAAGAAAAATGTCTTCCAGCGCTGATCGCTCGTAATATTGTATTGATCAGGAGAAATATCCTGAAAATTGGGCAGATCGTCTCTAAATTTGAGAATTTCATCCAATTCTTTTCGAATGATTTGCCAATTATCCTCAAACGTTTTTACCCAATCAAATTGATAAGGGTCAAAGAAAGTAGATTGCCCGACCAGGGAAGCAGATCGGATAATCCGCTCCAGTTGACGAAGCAAACTTTCGCCTGCTTTCAGGGCGACCTGACGATTTTTAGTTTTGAAATCGGAATAAAACTGGCTCAACGCACTCATAGTAGGTGTTAGAAATTAGCAATTGGGCGCATCGACTCTCAGCCAATGTACACCATGATCTGTCGTGACGCTATTGGGTAACGCTGGAATTAAATAGGGTGTCTAAGCGCCGATCCCACTTCTTTTGATTAGCGGCAGCGCCTTGGACATAAGGAGACCAAGAGAACAGTTTAATTACGGCTTGGTTGAGCAAGGATACTGGAAATTGCAGGGGCCGGACCACATCCAAGAACAGCACTACCCTGACTTGGTCAGTCTGATTCCAAGCCGTATGTTCAAAAGAATCATCAAACACCAAGCTGTGGCCTTCTTGCCAGTGCCGAATGTCAGGACCCACCCTAATTCCGCATTGTCCTGTAGATTCAGGCACAATCAGGCCCAGATGATAGCGGAGGACGCCATTGTAGGGACCGCGGTGGGGGGGGATTTGTTGGTGAGGGAGCAGAATCGAGAAAAAGGCTGTTTTTAATCCTGGGATTTGCTCGATCAGGCGGGTGGTTTGAGGACAGCGTTCACAATTTTTCTGAGCTTTAATGCCATAGGCATAAAAGGCAAACATCTTCCATTGGGTATTTTTGGTCAGTTCAGCATCGTATTCCACCAATTCTTCAAAGTTGGGTAGAGCGTCTTGGAACTGCATGACATGCTCTAATTCTTGACGAATAAGCTGCCAATTCTGTTCTAAAGCCGGGACCCAACTGAACAGGTTAGGGTCAAAAAAAGTGTGGTGACCCACCAGGGAGGAGCGCGAAACCAAACCCCCAATATGCTTACGCATTA
>CALDHF010000312.1 GCA_937941595.1 uncultured Acaryochloris sp.
CTTCGGCGACGTCAAAGATCCTACATTCCTTGCTGAGCAAGTTTTTCAGAATCAACCATTCTACGGAGTGGTATCCTGCTTGGCTTCACGGACAGGGGAGCCGGATGATACCTGGGCGATTGACTACCAAGCCCATATGGACGTTCTCTCCTTGGCGAAAGAATCTGGAGTGAAGCAGATGGTGCTGTTGTCAGCCATCTGTGTGCAAAAGCCCCGCCTTGCATTTCAACATGCCAAGCTCGCTTTCGAAAAAGCGCTGAGAGAATCTGGGTTAATCTATTCCATTGTCCGACCCACCGCCTACTTCAAATCCCTCGCAGGGCAGGTGGCCAAGATTCAGAACGGGAAGCCATTTTATCTATTTGGCGATGGCAAATTGACCGCTTGCAAACCCATCAGCGATCCAGATCTGGCGGCCTACATTGTGGATTGTCTAGAAGACACGTCACTGCAGAACAAAATTTTGCCCATTGGTGGGCCTGGACCTGCTCTCACGCCTTTAGAACAAGGAGAATACCTGTTTAAACTGCTGGATTGCCCTCCCCGTTTCAAAAGCGTACCGCCTGGAATTTTGAAAGGAGCGGCGTCGTTGATGGGCGGGGTTGCCAAGATTGTGCCGAGTTTGGCCGCCAAGGCTGAGTTAGCGCGCATCGGACATTACTATGCGACAGAATCGATGTTAGTGCTCAATACTGAGACGGGGCTTTACGATGCTGATGCAACCCCTGAAACAGGCACAGATACGCTCTTTGAGTATTACCAGCGCCTTGTTGACGGTAGCGAAGCGGCTGAGCGCGGCGACTTTGCTGTATTCTAAGACTCCTGACAGATCAAAGCCCGATATGAATGTCGACAGGCTGATGTTCCAGGCTACAGCTAACCCTGAAATGAGCACAGTCATTAGAACTCGGTGGCAGACATGTCGGACTGGTTAGCACAATCGCAGTTTTGTTGATGATGTCGGAGTTTTATGATCAAACCGATAATGAGGCTGGTAAAATTGCCGAAAGATACCTTATTTCTCAGCCGCGTGGAGTTAGAGAGTGGGATCAACATTCTTGCTTCACAAGCCAGTTATTTACGGGAGTGTCTTCGCAAACTCTCTGTTTTTGGTCATCCTGCTACTCCACATCATCCCTGCAGCGATCGCCCCCATTTCTGCAATTGTGGCCTTTGCAGCCCGTAAAGGTAGCAAATCACACCAGCGCTCTGGACGATTTTTTGCTTGGTCGATGGTTGTCGTGGCGTTAACAGGTATCATCCTCGACATCATTCGACTCTGTTTTTTTGTGAAAGAAAACCATACGAAATATGCAGGGTATACCATGCCCGCCACTTATCCCGCTCGTTTGGGTTTTATGTTTGTGGGTGTCTGTATTCTCTACATAATCCGCGAGGTGACACTCCCCCATGTATTCCGTCGTCAATCCAGAGAGCAAGCTGCCGCAGTGGTGCCTAGCTTGCTGGTTGCGACTGGACTAGCTCTCACCGCCATAATCATGTTGCGCCTCAATCCGTGGACAGGTGCTCTGTGGATGATTTGGACTTTTTCTCTCATTGTTATTGTGATGACACAAACAACCTCTTCTTCATGGAGTAACCGAGAAGCAGATGTGGCACGACATCGCCTGGGGATGAGTTGCTTGGCAGCATTCAGTTGGTGGAGTGCTTTGCAAGGATTTGGGCCAGCACTCGCCCTTATATTTAATGGAGATGATCTATCGACTAGGGCATATGTAGGCAATCAGCCTGGTTCGTTCTCGTTTACGTTTGTTTTGTTCTTTGTTAGCTGGGCACCCTTCTTTGGCCTCGCAGCATATCTGATCCGCCGCTCCAAAAGGCTTCGTCAAACCTAGCCAGATCAATGCGACAGAGCCTGTGTCATGTTTTACTCGCCGCCGCTCATTGTGATTCATGCATCGAATCTACCCAACCTCTAGTCAGCATCGACTGTTGGCGACTCATTTACATTGCCATCACAGGTTGACTCACCTCAACCAAGAAACGTAGAGCCATAACGATATAGAAGCCACTCTGCTGAGACGGCATTTTGTAGAATGCTTGCCAAGCCTTGGCCTTATCCTCGTCATAGGAAGCCACTCGTTCAGGATGAGGATCCCACCAGGCCAGCCGCACCGCATGACCAATAATCACATCCAAGACGAGGTGATCATCAAAGCGCAGCTCGGGATTGGCCTCCACAACATGAGCTAGCTCCAGCAAGGCTTCCACATTGAGCTGTCGGTACTCTGGAGCCGGAATTTTATTCAGCAGATGCTCAATCATCAGAGCAAAATTGGTTTCCCCCTCAGTCATCTCTGCTAAGAGATGCTCACTATCGAGACGATTCCGGCGATCCAGTTTTTCGCCAATAACAATACCGCGGGTATGTTGCAAAAGGCGCCAAACCTTGATGTAAAACTCTCGGGGTACCCGGTTAAGGGAACCATCAACCTGACGCTTCACCAGCCAATCTTCTTGTTCAAGCTCTTGTACCGGAGGGACCGACTGGGTGAGTCCCCAATCAACCTCACCCCCGCACCCAGCAATTTGCAATGACTCTTGCTGATACAGGCCCTTATTCACCTGATCGTAAGCAGATAAAATCTGGCATAGCCGAGTTTTGAGATCATAGGGGCTAAGTTGGGTCAAAACTTCGTAGGCCTCATCTTGGGTGACCTGCTGCTCACGAGCAATTTCGCTGGTGAGCAGCAAAATCAAATAGCCAATTCTGAGGGTGAGGAGTCCCTTGAGCAACAACGGTTCTGATTTGATCACCAAATCGAGATAGATCAAAATCTCTTGTGTCAAAACACGATCACGTTCATCTTCCCGACAAAACTCATTGATGCGGGCCACAATATCTTGGGCAGGCAAAGGCGCATTAATCAAAGAATTCTCATTGTAGGAGCGTCCTACCAGAATTTGTTTTTGATGGGTGAGCAGATTGGTCACTACATCTGACAAACTAATGTCCACCATATTCAACAAACCTGCAGCCCGTCGGACAATAGACCAATGTCCGACTTGGACTGCATTGAGATATACCTCCATCAACAAAACCCTTAAGGAGAGGGTCTGACCTTCCTCCCAGTCCAGATGCCCATCCAGGGACAGTTGATGAATGAGGAGGTGGAGGATTTCAATTTGCTCGTATAGATTTTCTGACCGTCGAAGGGTACTCCGCAAATGCTCAACATCCTGATTGAGTTCCAACGTCTGCGCTTGCAAATACTTCAGAGTCTGGCACTGGTTGATATTGAAAGGCAAATAGTGGGTTTGGGCCTGATCACCATATTCTTGAGCAGCAGGAGAACAGATCGGGACAGATCCCGTGATATCGATCGGGGCACTATGGTCGATAAAATCTGTCAAAACGCCTACCTGAATCTGCCCAAAGACCAGGGAAGTTCCTGATTGTAGAGATTGGAACAATTCAACCAAAGCAGTTCGGCCCGTTTTTACCATGCGATGGGTTAGTAGTAGGGTGAAGATAGGAGGCTGACCAGCCATCCAGTAGCGTTGGAGATAAGCCAACTCACTTTTAATTTGCGAAATCAGGAAGTGAACATCTAGAGTCAGATAAAACTCACGGTTATCAATAAAAGACGGCAAAAACACCAGAGTCTCTCCTCGCACCTGATAGAGATGGGAAGTCATCAGACTCCGCATCCGTTTCCAAGGTCGTCCCGATAATCCCAACTGTTGATTCTGGCCCAACTGGTGATAAATCTTGGTCAGCTCATGGGCTGGGTGAACTTGGATCGGAGCAATGTCAGCTTGGGTTTCGGTGGCAATACCCACTGTAGCTAGGGTTGTTTGTAATGCCTGATCTTCTGCTAAAAGTGCAATTTGTAGCGTGGATGTTTCAGGATGAGTGGTGCGGGTTTGGCAATGTCGGCCTAAAGGGTCAATATCATCGCGGGTAATTAAGCCTTCATCAATCAATTGGCCCAGCAGGTATAAACTCTGAGCCCATACTAGGGGAATATTCTGATTGGGCACCCGTTCCTGGCTGTGAGGATCAGCTTTTTCTGCCTCTACCCTATCAGCCGGGACATAGTAAAGCTCCGGTAACAGAAACCACCCCTCTTGTTCTACTGTCAAGTCTTGCAATTGGGTTTTATAGAAGGTCGTCTGAGCAGCATCCTCTCGAAACAAACTATCTAAGAATAAATAGGTGAAGAATAGAGGCCATTCACTTTCGATATTTTCAAACTGTTTCAATTCCCCAGTTTCGTAATGCAGACGAGAGTGATCTTCAAGGACGGTTTGATGCCCATCTCGCAAAAAACGCTTACAACCATATCGTCCATGCAATTTATCGATAATTTTGGTGCGGGTTCTATCTACGAGGGTGCGATCGCACACCGCAAACGCCGGAAACCCAATCACACTCAAAACCGCAGCATCCACTTCCTTAGACTTCGACTCCCGAGGCAGTAAGGCTGCCAGGGTCATTTCTGTCCGGGCAATCTCATCAGCCATCACATGAATAACCGCCGATGGCCCTCCCTGTTCACCCAAAATATTCAAGCCATTCATGGCCTCCAGAGCCGCTTTGGCCATACCCACTGAACTGGCATTAACCTCAGCAGATCCTGTATTGATTTTGTTGCCCCGTTCCCAAATCCCAAAATCTGGCGTCCGGTAAGCGCGAGAAATATAGTAAACCAGATTTTGGACAAAATTGACTTCGTCTTGGCTATAGATAATCAGTAAGCCAGAGGCCGTCATTTGGGCCATCATCAACAAGAACAAGGAGGTAGCATCTATTTGCAAATGCCCCCAAGCATCATCATCTACGACTACATCCCCAGTAGGCGTATCATACTTGGCATGCAGAGCGTCTAAAGGAGCCTGGGTATGTTTGAAGGTTTCAACTTTATGGGCCTGCCGCATCATTGAGCGCAGCAAGCCTCGCATCAATCTGACCACACTTTTTTCTAACAGTAGTAAGCGCTCAGCATCGACTTGAGCATTTCGGTACGCCAGGGCCAATCCCCACACAGCTAGGATGCTGTAAACATTGTCGCGCACCCAGGCATCCGTATAATCTCCATGAATATTCACAGCAGTACTGGCTGGGAGCAGACCACTGACTGGATGCTGCCGAGACAAAATCATAGCTTTGATTTGCTGATAGTAAGCATCCAGTCGATCAGACTGTACAGATCCCATATCCATAGTGATAACGCCTAAAAATAGTCCGGACTTTCATGTCAAATTGACAAAGATTTTTTTAGGATTCCCATTAATATGAACTGCTAGACTTTACAGCAAGAGAAGTCTTAATTTTCTTTGAAAACATCCAGAGCTCAATCGCATCTATCCCCACTAAATCTGAAAGTCAAGACCTATCTGCTTAAAATAAGTAATGAGATAATATTTAAATCTATTTTTATTCATATCTAACCAATCCTTGTCTTATATCTGTTTATCTTTTGGGGACATAAAAAATATATTTAGTGACCAAAAAAATACTATGCCAACAAGAATAGAATGAGAGAATCAATACCCTATTAGTTTGTGCTTGAATATAATCAACTTTGCCTATGAATACAGCAACTTACACCGGGGTAGCAGACAATAGAATCGCAAATACTTTCAGGTCTCTATCCATAGATTTGTGCCAATGGATTATCGCAGCAGTAGAGCAAGACGATAGCTCTATTCACAAAATAGCCCAGCGTCTTTCGGTCAATAAAAGCACCATTGAGCGGTTGATAAAGCGCCGTGCTCCGCCCCGACAACAAGGAAGATATAGGGTCAGTATTCTGATGCCTTACCATACTCAATTGCTTGATATCGTTGAGCACCAGCTAGATACAACTTTAGCTGAGTACTGTAAGTTACCCTTTGATGAAATGGGCTTAGGGGGAAGTACTAAAGAACTCATGGACTTCCTCGAGCAACTCGCTAATATGACTAATTTTCCTTATATGAGAATTACAGCTTAAAACGCGAATTGATATCAGAGGATATTTGCGGATGGTGTCAGGATTTATGGCAATGGAATTGGAGTTATTCCATCATTGATACGGTGGTACCTGGGGCAGAATGAGCTGCATGATCGCCACGTCTTGCCAGCGACCTGCTACATGACCGATTTCTTTTTGGATGCCCACCATTTCAAACCCGAATTTTTTGTGGAAGGCAATACTACTGTCATTGGTGGCAACGATTTTGACAACAACATGGTGATAGCCCAGATCGATCACGTTCTGGAGAAGGGCATTTTGGAGTTGCCAGCCATATCCTTTGCCTGTTTCAGTAAATGAGAGATAGATAGATGTTTCACAGCAAACCCGATAGCCAGGACGATCGCTGTACTGTTTGATGATTCCCCAACCAAGAATCTGCTGCTGGAGTTCTGCTACCAAAAGACGTTCGCGATCGCAAAACCGATTCACCCAAGCTTGAATATCTTCAGCCCCAAAAGTGCGGGTATCGAAGGTAATACTACCCGTCGCTATCGCTTCGTTGTAGATGGCAGCGATGGCAGCATAATCGGCTGAACGGCAGGGCCTAATATTCAGTTTCTCTAGCTCATTATTCTGAGGAATCATCTGGTCTCAAGTCTAAGTCAGATCCATTATGGCAATTGGCCTAGTTAGGTAGCCGACAGCCGATAACGTATCGGCAGGCACCTCAGTTAGCGTTGAGCTTTAACAATTAACTGATCTAGGTCCATCTGCATTTTGGTGACAACAGTGTCATAGCAGTCTTGGACATAGGGCTTATCTTTAGTTGCTTTGTTGCCATAGTGCTCAAAGACAATGGGCGAACAAATCTGCGTGTGAATTTGAGTGGGCCATGGCAAATTGGGCAGCGGCCCAAAACACAATCCCCAGGGTAAACCGAGGTAAATCGGAAAAACAATGGGGTCGGAATTAAATAGCCAGGGCATGCCCATCTCATGTAGCTTTTGCACCTGTTCATAGACATCGGCTAAAACAACCAACGTGTCATGGGCCCCCCAAGAGATGAACGGGATGATGGGGACGGATTCCCTGAGGGCCAGTTTGATAAATCCTTTGCGATCGCAAAAATGAATCCGATCTCGCAGATGATGGGGGCGAAAGACATCTTGAGCCCCCCCCGGGAACACTGCAACACTGGCCCCCTGCTGCAAAGCCATAATCGCCATCTTCGGATGGGCACGAATCGCTCCAGCTTGGGTCGCGAGTTCAGCAATACTTGGATTAAATCGCCACATCCCTGGATGCATCAGCCCATAAAAGGGACGTTCAGGACCAAACCGACAGAACCAGTCATACATAAACATATGCATATCAGGCGCTGTTAACCCGCCATTATGAGATCCGACAAATAGAGCTTTACCCGACGGTACATGATGCCATCCTCCTGTTTGCACTCGAAAATAATGGTCATAGAACCATTTCATTCTGGGCATCAACGAGGAAATAACCCCAGGATCTCGATCTTCAAGAGACCAGCCTTGACGGGCTTTGGGATTGACAGGGGAATGCATAGGCTAACTTCAGTAAAATTAATCCAGAAAAAATGACTGCAAACAGACCATCTGGTCATCTAAACACGGAATTGAACGAGTTTAGACCAAGCATTTCTGATTACCCCACATCAGAACTTCTTCGCAATGGCACTATGACACTCTTGGGTCAACATGAAGCGAGTGCGCCCTTATTAAGAACAAGCGTCGCGGATAAAAGTCTAAGGAAGTTTGACAAACGTCCGATGAGTAACCTGGAACGATCACAAGATTAGGATTAATGGGAGACCCGTCAAGGTAGATAGCCTTCAACCAAACAATCATCCCCGACAATATGCCAACGCACCCGTTCCAGTTGGAGGGCCTCCGTCATTTTGTTGAATCCCAAATCACCGACAGGAGACGGGGCGGTTTGGCCTCCAACAATTTTAGGTGCAATAAATGCCAGGACTTTTTGGACAGAACCATCTGCGATCGCATGGGCAGACAACGTCCCTCCACATTCCCACAACACGGACAATAACTGCTTCTGACTCAAGTAAGTCATCGCCGTTTCCGGAGTCAACACATCCAGACTCACTACCTCTACGCCTTGCTGGATTAAATCAGCTTGGAATTCAGGCCTGGGGTTGCCTTGAGTCAGTACCAGGGTGGGAGCAATATCCGTTTGCCAAAGATGAGCTGCGTTCGGTAAATCCAAGGTGCGGCTCATGACTACCCGTAGTGGGTTGTGAAGAGGCAAATTGCGGTGAGAGGTAAGATGAGGATTATCCCGCCGCACTGTATTCCCACCCACAATCACTGCATCGCAGGTTGATCGAAGTTCATGCACATGGGTGCGGGCCGCTTCATTAGTAATCCAAGTACTATGCCCTGCATTCGTGGCAATTTTGCCATCCAGAGTCATGGCGTATTTAAGGATGCCAAAGGGGCGCTGGAAACGAACCCGATGCACAAACGCCTCATTCAGTCGCTGGCAATCCGCTTCCTCAACGCCGACGATGACGTTAATACCTGCGGTGCGCAGCCGTTCGATCCCTTGTCCTGAGACCCGTGGATCAGGGTCGACCATACCGACCACAACCGTCTCTACTTCTGCCTTAACTAAGGCTTCCGAACAGGGGGGGGTGCGGCCAAAGTGGTTACACGGCTCCAAACTGACATAAGCCGTTGCCCCTTTAGCTTTCTCACCCGCCGCTCTCAGGGCAAACACTTCAGCATGGGGTTCTCCCGCTTTCGGATGAAACCCCTCGCCGACAATTTCCCCCTCCTGGGTAATCACACAGCCAACCAAAGGATTAGGGGCCGTTAATCCGGCTGCCTGCCGTGCCAAACTTAAACAGCGCTGCATCATCTGCTGATGATGGGATAGCGAGTCTGTATTTGCAGTCTTGACCGCGGGGGGATGACTTACAGCAGGTGGGTCTGAATAAGGCTGAATCTCCATTACGGCCTATTTCCTGAATCAGGGTCACTAAAAATGGGCAAACGTACTCCTACTCTAGTTGAGAGTAGCTTGGAATGGCTGCTTGTCATCATTCATCAGCCAGCTTTCGTAGAAATTGCAACAAATCTCTTCGGGAACGGGCAGCCTCCATGGACACACTCATCCCCCAATGAGTAGACTGAAGGACACATCCAGCACTCAATACTTTACCCATATCCATGTTGTCATCTGGTCAGTCTCGACGATGCTTACCCCTGTAATCTCTTTAGTTTGTGTGGGCATCGCCTATGGACTATTAGGATGGCACCTCTCTGCTTATCATATTTACTGGGCCATGGGGTCATGGTTTGTTGCCATTACCCTCACCGTCTTATTGTTCTGGGGTGAAAAAGTAACGAAACGGATGTTCCGTCTCGGGCCTAGAGGGGTAGTTTCGATGTTTATCCTTAGCTCCATCCTGACCTTGGCGGTGGCCGCCTCTACCCTATTTGGCATGATCGTGATCCTCTTAGCATCCCAATTATTGGCCCGACTTGAGTTGCAGGCTGCGGGCTTAGGTCGAAGATTGACCCTGATTCTGATAGTTGTCCTGTCCCTAAGCACCCTGAGCTGTGGTTGGATTGTGGGGGACACTTATTATCCAAGCAGTCCCTATTGGTTAACCTCCTTCCTGTCATAACGGTTCATTCCAGAGAGGGAGGATGAAATAAAAAAAAGGGAAACTCGATTGAGTTTCCCTCTACAGCTTTAGGAATAGTCCCAGAGCTGCATAATAACTAAGGCCTGTTAACGGCTTATCTAAAATTGGTTTTTTATTTAAAGCCAACCGCTGCTTGCCATACAAAGGCGAGCGCCAAAAAGAAAAGTGGAATAGCAGGCATAACATCCACAATTGGGCTAAAAACGGAGAAGGCTTCAGGTAGTTTCGCGAACAGCAGAACTGCTTCCATGAATAAATGTTCCTTCCAACACAGCTTTTGAATCGTTTAATATCTTAACATGAATCCAGAAGCCTAATGGGAATCCTCAGTACGGGGAGAAAGCCATTCTCCGAAGTCCTGGCAGAAGCGATTTTTCTCAATGGCGGCTCTAATCCGTTGCGTAAAGTGGATGAGTTCAGTGATGTTATGGATACTCAGTAGGGTGTAAGCCAACAGCTCCCGCGATCGCAATAAATGGCTGACATAGGCCCGCGTAAACTTTTGGCAGGTATAGCAAGGACAGGTTGAGTCCAAGGGACTAAAGTCTTCGCGAAATCGATTATTTTTCAAGTTCCAGCGTTCTCCTTGGACCAAGG
>CALDHF010000313.1 GCA_937941595.1 uncultured Acaryochloris sp.
TGTCGGGGTTAACCCCACTCGTACTGGCGTCCTAGAGGTACTAGAGCAGATGGGAGCCCAGATGACCCTTGCGAACCAACGGACGGTAGCCGGGGAGCCTGTGGCCGATATCCATATCCAGCATAGCCAGCTTCACGGCACTGTCATTGAAGGGGCCGTCATTCCTCGATTAGTAGATGAAGTTCCCATTTTGGCGGTTGCAGCCTTGTTTGCGCAAGGGCCAACCACCATCCGAGATGCGGCAGAATTGCGGGTCAAGGAGAGCGATCGCTTAAACGCAATGGCCACTCAACTCGTAAAGATGGGGGCCCAGGTCACCGAGCAACCCGATGGCCTGGAGATCCAAGGCGGAGCCAGTTTACAGGGAGCTGAAGTGGATAGCTTTGGGGATCACCGGGTGGGTATGAGTCTTGCGATCGCAGCCCTAAACGCCACGGGATCGACCACCATTCATCGGGCAGAAGCGGCTGCCATTTCTTATCCCAATTTTGTAGCCACTCTGCAGCAGCTATGGCAATCTTAAGCCGGTCTTCCTCCTCCCAAAGGGAGTCCGACAGAAGCCCTTCAGCGAGGCATTAGGACAAGTCAGCAAGGAGTGAATCCAGCTCCGACATTCTGTCCTGCAAACCGCCCTCATCAACTTGGGGAACCGTCTGTCCTCGCAATTCACCTACTCGGTTCTGAACCTGCTCATCCACCATATTGGGGAGGTTCGCCATTTCTGTGGAGAATTGACTCGAAATCGTCTCTAAGCGATTGCTTAAGTCTTGGAGATGATGTTGCAAGCCCTGGAGCTGTTCTTCCTGACCTTGGGTGACGTTGGCGTCAATGGTGGGTAGCGCCGTGATCCGGCTTTCTAATTGGCCAATCTGGTCTTGCAAGGGTCCGATTGCGGCCTGTACTTGTTGGTGTAGATCATCTGGATTGACCCCAGAAGGCGTATTTGCCGTTTCTTCTCGTACCACAGACAATTGCTGTTGGACTTCATTCACCTGATGCTGGGTATTTTCCATGGCCCCTCGGGCAATTTCCATCTCCTCGGAGATATTGGCCAGCATGGTGTCCATTTTGACTTTGACATCTTCAATTTGGTCAGAGACTTGGGTAAATTGCTCCCCTGACAAGGGTGTTCCCTCCGTTGCCCCCCCCTGCTGGTCAATCCGAGTTGATAAATCTGACACCTGTTGTTGCACCGGCGCTAACATGGCCTCCAGTTCAGCCCGGAGCGACTCTAAATTAGCGGCATCGGCGCCATCCGAGGGTGAAAGCTGGGCAACGGTGTTTTTGAGGGTCGCGAGTTCTTGATGCATGTTGTTCGCAACGCCGACCGCTTCAGGATCGCCAGAAATCTGACCTTGCAAAGCTTCAATGGAGTGGGTGAGATCGATCTGATATTCTCGCAGCTGATTAATTTCAGCTTCGATGGCATTGATAGCTTCCAATGGCTGTCCCGCAGGTGCATCCATCATCTGCTGCTCTAAAGTAGAAACACTTGCCGATAAAGAGGTGATAGAGACCTTGACGTCATTGTAATCTGACCGCTCTTGGTAAGCCGGTAAGTCTTCAACTTGCGATCGCAAAGATTGAACCTCTGCTGAAAGTCGTCGCTGTACTTCAGTGGTATCTGCAAAGGTGCTTTGACGAGTCAGCTGGGCAAGCTGTTGACGATTAAATAAATTGAGAATGACCGATAACGTCAGGGGCGCTGCTGCAAAAACAGCTTGACTCGTGACGCCAGTAACAATGGTTCCCGCCACTGCTGCCACTGCCGAGGCATATTCGATAAGCCGGAGTGTACCATTTTGGTCCATCATATTATCCAGTCCAGCTTCAGAATTGTTATTTAAATTTTGCATACAACCTCCTATATCAGGATGTTCAATAATAGTTTCTCTACACTTAACTACTCAGCGTCAACCTTGATCATCATGGACTGGACCACAATATTGATAGGCTTGGTAGAAAATTGTTTTTTTATTGTAATTGAGGTAAACCCCTTCTTATGAATAAAGAAGGAGGGGGCACACATCAAAACATGATTGCTACATATTCATTTTTAAACATCATCCTAAACTTTTTAACTCAGCACTCCTATAGGCTGTATCGCTTTTTCCATAAGAGCTTCAGGTGCTTTAATTCTAGAAGATTACAGCCTAATGGTAGGGATGAGCTTCTGGGCTGACCGTTGTCAAAAAAGGAAAGGAATCACCATCAACAATTTTTACGAAATTTCCATATTTCATAGAGATACAATCATCAGCACTTGATCCTTGCATGGGAAGAGACAATGTTGCAATTGTTTAGCACAGGTATTATTCCATTATGGTTAAACACAGCTGGCCTACTGGAAAAGCAGACTGTTCCTAGCTTGGAAATGCTCGACTTTTTACAGCTCACAATTCCTGATCCCCACATTTCACAAATTTGGAAAACGTACATTTCTATCCTGTCTGATCGGGGGTTCAATGCTACGGCACAAGGATGCTGGGTCCAAACCCAGGACCAGTTGCTGCTTCATGATAATGGGCTGCAACCTCTACCAGCAGCGTCTTTAACTAAAGTGGCTACTTCCCTGGCAGCCCTGAAGCTTTGGGAGCCTGATCACCAATTTGTCACCGAAGTTAGGACCAATGGCTCGATTCAGAATGGTGTTTTACAAGGTGACTTAGTGATCGTCGGCGGGGGTGATCCGCTGTTTGTGGGGCCAGAAGCCACCAGTTTAGGCCACTCACTCCAAAAAATGGGGATCCAGCGAGTATCCGGTGATTTAGTGATCACCGGGGCATTCTCCATGGATTTTCTGTCTGATCCAGTTCAGTCAGGTCAACGTTTACGTCAGGGCTTTCAAGGACAGATCTATCAGACATCAGAAGAAAATGGTTATACCAGCCCTCCCCTCCAACAGCCCTCTAATCTTGAAATTGCTGGATCCGTTCAATGGCTACCGATCCCTCCACCCGCCTCCACTGTCTTGATTCGTCACTCATCACTCCCCCTGTATGCCTTACTCAAACAGATGAACGTGAATAGCAACAATGCTGTGGCTGAAGCGCTGGCAACGAACATGGGAGGGGCCTCCACCTCAATATCTCAAGGGGTGGCAGCGACAGGGGTTCCAGCTCGTGAAATCCTATTACAAAATGGGTCAGGACTTGGCCAGAACAATCGACTTTCTCCGCGAGCCGTGGTGTCTTTACTTCAGGGCATTCAGGGAGAATTGCAAGCCCACAACCTCACCATTGCCGATGTTTTTCCGGTGGCGCGGCAAGATCAGGGCACCATTGCGGAGCGCCGTCTGCCCACCGCTGCCATTGTCAAAACGGGGACCCTATGGAATGTCAGTGCCCTAGCTGGGGTTATTCCCACACAGAAATTTGGCCCTGTTTGGTTTACGATTATCAACCGTGGCGACAATGTTGAGGGATTTCGTCAGGATCAAGATCGCATTTTGCAGCAGCTCACCCAAAAACTAGGCACACCGCTTGAATCTATTCCTAGCTTAAAACCCAGTCTGCCTGTTCCCTTATTAGGTGATCTGACACGGAATCAAGTTCTGACTCATCGCAGTCCATCCTGATCCAGCAGACGAGGGATTGATGAAGGTTTAGGCAGACCCTAAGGTAGAATTTCAGTTCTCATGGTTCCCCCGTGAATTTCTAAGGTTTGGTGATCAATATTACCGATGGCCCTAGAGCCAGTCAGGCTAATCCAGGGAGAGCGTTGTTGATACATGACGTTGTCTTTAGCCTCTAACTGTTGGGTCAATAACTGCCATGTTAGCTTTTGGGTTTGCAGATCAGCTTGATGAGGTAACCCTTTGATCTTGACCTGGTCCTGGAGTTGGATTTGCTGTTGAGGTAGGTCCAACCATCCCTGAAGAGCAGTGGCTGTAATCCCTTGATATTGGACCTGGAGGGGGTGAGGACTATGCCACTGTTGCCGGCTAAGATTCATAACCACTTTTTGACTGGTGAGTTGAATCTGAGGCTGGACGAGATCAATGGCAACAGCCCCCGTTAACAATAATTTCCGGGATTGCAAATCCAGGTCTATCTGTTGGGCTTGCGCGTGTTGCCAGGAAAATGACCTTGATCGCTTGGAGAGCGGTTTCAGTGTTGGGGCTGTTGTGGGGTTCCCCCGGGCTTGGATGGTTTGTATTTGCGGCAGCCAAGTGAGTTGATCAGCCTGTAATCTTAACCCCTGGTCAGGCAGAGTCGTGGTGACCTCACCGATCATTTTAGCCTGATGAGTTTGGGTAGACGCTTGGAGACGCTGACCCCGAATTTTGATTTGGGGATGCTCTAGGATGACGTCAGTTTGGGCCATCAATTCGCCTGTGTGAGGATGCCACTGAATTTTCTGGCTCTTCACCTGATACTGATGGCGAACATTCTCTAAGACGACGGGGCCTTGTAACTGGATAAATTTAGATTGCTGATCAACCTGACCGCGCTGGGCGTGGAGTCGATATCTGACGTTCCCGTTTTGATAAAAGCTGCCTCGAATCTGACTGAGACTAAGGGTATGGGTTAAATCAGTGGTAACAATCTTGTCTGCCTGCAGTTCCCAGATGAGTTGTCCTTCTTGGTTGGTGCGTTTGAAGACAACTTGATGCAGAGAGGTTTGGGGAAGATCAGGTTGAGATGGGGGTGGGGTCGATATTATGGGAGTACAAGAGAAGCTACTCAGACATACTATGCCGATAATATGTCTAAGAATAGATCGATAGTGGGGCCACTCTGGAGGATTTCTAAAAATAGCAGCGCTTATTCAAAGGCAGGGTCAGCTACTTTTTCAGACTCTTCTGACTCGGCAATATTGATCCCCGATAATGGCCGATAGGTATAACCAGAGCGAGAGGATTTTTGGATCTCAGTCTTGATCCCTTCTAAGTCAATATAGCGGTCGGCAACGTTAATCAGACTATCACTGGTCATTGAACGCAAACTGACCACTTCCACACGAACGCCTCGGTAGCTGATGGCATCCACCGCATAAGCAAGATCACCATCACCACTCACCAGAATTGCGGTGTCATAACAGCCCACTAGGGAAATCATATCAACGGCAATTTCTACATCTAGGTTGGCTTTTTTGGAGCCATCGGGGAGCTGGACCAATTCTTTGGTAATCACCCGATAGCCATTGCGACGCATCCACAACAAAAAACCTTGTTGTTTTTCGTTGGTGGGGTCAACGCCGGTATAGAAAAAGGACCGCAAGAGGCGGGAGCCACCGGTCAATCGGCACAAGAGCTTGGTATAGTCGATTTCAATGCCTAACTGCAAAGCAGCGTAGAACAAATTAGAACCATCGATGAAAATGGCAATCCGACCTCGGTTCTCTAAAACTTGTTCTGCTGAAAATACTGGGTTATGGTCTATATCAGAATTGATTATCATGAAAATTAAAGCCTCAAATATTTTAAGAAAAAGTTTTCTATGAACGGATAACTAAATTGATGCAGCACCTTTGAGAAAATCTCAAGTTAGAACGCACAGTCTAAACAGCACAGTGCTAGGGCGCAGCAGTTTGTATGGGCTCTAATTTTTGGAAAACAGGTTGAGGAGTTCCCAATGTTTGTTTGGGTGGTAACCCTCCCCAGTTGCTGTGAACAGAATGTAAGGCTGTTCCACTCCCATGGATATCATTCAAATCTAATTCAAACCCTAGCTGTTGATATATCCGGGTACTCAAGTTTGGAATAACTGGAGTGAGTAGATATGCTGACAGTCTAACCGATTCTAAAACGCTGTAAAGGATCTGATTGACTACAGCATGCTCGCCTTGTTTATGGCGTGACCAAGGGGCTTGCTCGTCTATGAACTGGTTTCCGGCCTTGGCTAGGCTCAAAGCAACGTTACAAGCTTGACTAAAATTTAAGCTTTGGTACGCATTTGCGATGTTTTTTCCTGCATCCCGACCTAATGAGGCGAGAGGATGATCCGTCGGTATCGTCTGGATATCTAGATCAGGAACCTGCCCATCACAATATTTGACAGCCATTTTGAGGGTCCGATTGAGCAGATTTCCCAAACTATTGGCTAAATCTGCGTTGACCACATCAATAAATCGCGTTTCATTAAAGTCACCATCTCGGCCGAATTCTATAGCTTTAAGAAAATAGTAACGGACGGCATCGGAGCCATACCGATCTAATAGGTCAACTGGATCTAAAGTGTTTCCTAAGCTCTTGCCCATTTTCTGACCGTCCTTGGTGAGAAAGCCATGGCCAAAGACCTGTTGGGGTAGGGGCAAGTCGGCGGACATCAACATAGCTGGCCAGTAGACGGCATGGAATCTGAGTATGTCCTTGCCGATCAAATGGAGGTTGATGGGCCACCAGGTGTCTAAGGCATTGGCTAAGGTGGGTTCTGCGTCTGGGTCTAGGAGAGCAGTAACATAGCCAAGTAACGCATCAAACCAAACATATAGGGTATGTTGCTCGTCTCCTGGTACCGGAAATCCCCAATCCAGATTGATGCGGGAGATGGAGAAATCTTGGAGACCTCGGTTAACGAAACTGAGGACTTCATTTCGGCGACTGGTGGGCTGAATGAAATCAGGGTGTTGGTCGAAAAATGCGATCAGGGCGTCTTGGTAGTTGGAGAGGCGAAAGAAATAGTTCTGTTCATCTCGCCACTCTACGGGGCGATTGCTATGGAGAGGGCAATGTTTTTCGGGGAGCAGATCGCGTTCTTCTTTGAATTCTTCGCAGCCGACGCAATACCAGCCCTGTTGATGGCCTTGATAGATATCGCCTTTGTCCCACACTCGTTGAAAAAACTCGCTGACAATGGCGGCATGGCGAGGATCGGTGGTGCGACTAAATCGATCGTACTGAATATTGAGTTGTTGCCACAGGGTTTTAAAACCCCCAACAATCTCGTCGCAGTGGTCTTGAGGAGCTTTGTTAAGTTGGGCGGCGGTGCGTTGGATTTTCTGGCCATGCTCGTCGGTACCAGTAATCAGCAAGACGTCGTTGCCTTGTAGCCGATGCCAACGTGCGATCGCATCCGCAGCCATAGTGGTATAGGCGCTGCCAATATGAGGCACATCATTGACGTAATAGAGCGGTGTTGTTAGGGCAAAGCGCTGGGTTTGGCCAGAAGTCATAGGCAAAAAAATAGGAGAGTCAGAACTGACGACCTCCATCATACATGAGCTATTTATGAACGTGGTTAGTACCTATTATTAGGTATAACTTCTTTCTCCTAAAGAAAGGTGTAACTTTTTCCAACCTATATTTAGAAAGGTTACAAACGTCGTAGCAACTACCGTCCTGAGACTATCGATGAAGGGTTGATAGGACTGGAGAAGGACCTGATATCGAGGGACTAGCACCGTGATCGATGGATTTGCAGAGTCTTAACTCTGTACCGTCGATATTCCAATAGACATGGTCAAAAATTTTGTGGAGAATATAGAGTCCGCGGCCACATTCACAGTCGACATCGGGAATAGTTTGAGGAGACGGAGGCAGTTGGCAGGATGCAGGAGGTGTAAACCCTGTGCCTTGGTCGGTAATAATCCACCAGCACTGGGATTGGCTAGTAGAGTAATGAACAAAAATGCTTTTGTAAGGATCCAGCTTATTGCCGTGTTTTGCAGCATTGACGAGGGCTTCTTGTAAGCCCAGCCTTAAATCGTCCTCATTCTCAACGGGAATGCTAGCCAGCAAGCAGTCCAAGATGGGACGTAGATATAAAGTTGATGCAAAGCTAACCTGCTGCCATTGTTGGTTAGTTGGAGGAAGCGGAGATGCAATCACTCAGTTAATCCCATCGGTATGTTCGGAATTCTTGAAAGAGATCTATTACGGAGCAAATTTAGAGATTCTCGATATCTACTAATTGAGTATTTATGTTCATCCTAATCTATTACTAATATAGCTAACAGTAATAGGATTTACAATCTAAGCTCTTGTTTGGTGTGGAAATGGCATCATTATTTGGATTGTGCCAATCGTCTATTTGCAGCTAACTCAAAAAACTCTATACGCATAGCTGGTTTTATCAGGCTCAAACAGAGAAAATCTAAACCAAAATATCCAAATTTAGGGCTTTTAGTCATTAAATCCCCCACCAAGGCAATTTTTGAAATCCTTGAATCAAGACGGTCGTCCAATTTATTCCCTAGATTGCTGAACTGGTTCGGCGGCGGCATTGGGGCATGCTGATTGCATTGGTGGAAGACTGCTAGCTCATTATTGATAGGCTTCTAATCCACCAATCCAGGTGACTAAGGCTCGACGTTCGCCTGCACTCATCGCCGTTACCCGGTGCAAGGTATAGCTGGGAAAGATAATCAGCGTACCTCTAGTACGAGGCATCAGTACGGGTGTTTGAGTGGCATGGAGTTCTAAGCCCCCCCCTGCATAGGTGTCAGGATCGGAGAGCTGCACGGAGACGGAGAGTTTGCGCAGGGCACTACGCCGGGATCCGATGTCTTGATGCCAGGTGTAATGTCCGCCTGGTTCATATTCTGTGAGTTGAAGTGCGCTTTGAAATCCATCGAGACGAAATTGCCAGTTCTCAGCGTTGACCTGAGCCACGTGGTGCATGATTTTTTCATAAATCCAAACGCTGTCTGGAAATTCTTGTAATCTCAACCAGCGCAGGGTGCTATCACGGGTAGCTTTGTGAACAGATTGGCCTCCCACGCCACCGGACATGGCTTTGACTTTGGAGAAGTAGGTTTCGATGGTGTCGCATTCTTGATCGCTAAAGCAATGTTCTAGGGCAACATATTTGCTGATGGTGGCTTGGTTGGGGTTTTTGGTGACAAATTGGACTGTGGTCTCAATCTGCCGATCCATCAACTGAATGTTATAGACCTGTTGGTTGATGACTTTGTATTCAACGTTTGATTGGGCAAGGTCAGGCATAAGGGCTTGGGCATAAGGACTGCGGTATATGATCGAGATTGTATCTTTCTCTCCGGCTTGGCTGGGAGGGTGCAGCTTTTCTTCAACTTGATGTTTGATAAAAAATGAACGGCTAAGCATCACCATTTACCTATAGAAAGCCAATTATAAATG
>CALDHF010000314.1 GCA_937941595.1 uncultured Acaryochloris sp.
TTCTAGAAACCAGTCATCCTCCGGTGTACTATATTCCGCCAGCAGATATTCAGATGGACTATTTGCAGCAAACGCCACGGTCTACCTTTTGTGAATGGAAAGGATCGGCAGGATATTACACGGTAACGGTTTGCGATCGCATCGAACAAAACGTCGCCTGGTTCTATACCCATCCCACCCCGCGCTTTGCCGACCTTAAGGACTATGTTGCCTTTTATCCCAGCCGCATGGATGTCTGCACCATCGATGGCGAAGTCGTCCAATCCCAAGCAGGGGACTTCTACGGCGGCTGGATTACCAAAGATATTGTCGGTCCGTTCAAAGGTGGAGCTGGGACCTGGGGTTGGTAACCCTAGCCCTGGCGTCGAACTAGATATTCAGCAAAATTTTATTACTGATGCTGGATATCCAAAACTTCCCCTACTTTACAGCAACTTCGTAGACAGCTTGGACAGCAGCCATGGGCTTGAGAGAGTCGCTATAGTCCCACTGCACATGGGTATAGGCTTCAGCCGGAGCAGGCTCCATCATGACAGTGCCATCAGGCTGAGTCACTTCAACCATAGGCTGTGCAGAATAAGTCTTGCCCCCATCAATGCTGTAGGTGAGTTCTGCACCGTTGGCCCGAGCAGAGTCTAAAACATAAGCAGTTTGGTTAGGAACAGGCTGGTTGATTTTTAACTCAGCAGCAGGCTTGTCGCCAGCATTCTCGCTTAATAGGGTGTAGCGAAGCACATCACCAGGCTGAACGGTGACATCACCTTCTAATGCTTCCCAAGTAACAACTTTTTTGCCTTCAGGATTAGTGGTCACCACTTGCTTCTCAGCAGAGAGAGCCAGTTTGACATCAGGCTGGAGGATTTGCTTAATGAGGGCTTCGCCTGCTTTTTGCAAATTAGCAAAGACAGGCGTGCCCGTTGCAAAAGGCACAGCTACAGCCACAGCTAAGACCCCAAAACCAATAGATAAGCGACGTTTCATCATCAGACAACCTTGTTAATTTCAAGTCAGTGCAATACAGAAATAAATCGAAATCGTAAGTGCAAAAAAGTTGTGGGGTTGAGGGAGAACCCCACTGGGGTTTTACTTGATAATGCGGCGGAATTGGAATTGACCGGACTGACCAGGGTCTACTTGGCCCACCTCATTTTCATACCGTTCCACCTTAGTTTTATCCACAGGATCAGACGTCGTCAGGGGCTGATCATCCTCACTATTAGTGAAAAACTTGACAGTCCCTTGATCTGCGCTCGTATTTTGTTGATGGTCTGTAAAGCTAGCCCAGTTGTTGCTACCATTCACGACTGCTGCACTGCCATCTTCAATAATATTGAAATCCATAACGGTCAGACCGCTATTCCCATTACCTACCAGAGGGGTCGAAATATTTCGGTAGTTGATTCGATACTCAACCCGATAATCGGCTTTAACACCAGTACCTGCCAGCAGATCAGGGTCAGAAGTCCAGGGCAGAATAATAACGCCATTGGCATCTAAAAGCTGTACCTCTTTAGTCACCTGCATAAAGCCAGTATATAAACGATTAATCGTGATATTGTTGGTGGTTTCTCCGGTATAGCCAGGAGATGCTACTGGATCATCATCAGGGAAAGCCACAATGGGCACCGGTATTTCATCGTTCTGGGCAACACCCTCTGGTAAATCTATCGTTACCGTATAGTCGACCGCTCGGCCAGCGGGTAAGTCCCCAATATTGACTGGCTTGGCGACGTTGTCTTGAACACCACCCGTTGTACTGGTATTGAGTTCGAAGGTGTTGTTTGCACTATTCCAGGTATAGGTAGCCGTTAGCTCATCGCCATTGCCAGGATTGCCGTCTGGATCATAAGCGATTATGACAACAGTCCCATCAGGGATATCTCCATCAGCACCATATTGGCCGGCTAAGGTACTTTCATCGACTCCTTCCGCTTGCGTCGGTGACAAGGGTTGAATGGTCACATCAGCAAGAAACCCCCTACTCGCTGGATTTTGGATCGTGTTGGTAAAGGTAGACGGAGCCGGATTGAATGTATCTGTAGCTCCTAAGCCAGAAGGAACATCCGTAGAACGGTTTGTGAAATCATCGTTATCATCTGTAGGTCCACCGGCACTGGGAACACCGTTAGGACCATTGAAAATGTCATCACTCCCAGCTACTTCCCCTAATCGAATCACATTGACTTCACCATCTGGGCCTGAACCGGTGTTGTCATTGCCAGTATCCGTTCCCTGGGTGACTGGATTTGCAATCCCAGTATCAGTACTGGGGTCGTAATTGGTGCCAGAGGCATCTGGTGGTGTTTGATTATCGTTAAAGTTGTTAGGCTGACTATCTCCCGATTCATCATATATAACCTCATTGCTCGGATCTCCAGACGATTCCCCAAACACCTGAGCGATATTATTAACCTGACCTCCCGTAGCCTGTAAGCCAGAGGTAAGAACGGTAAATTGGAAAGGACTAGTGGTTGTTCCTCTGGATACAAATATCCCCCCCGAATACACAAATCCAATGCGGGTGACTGAGGTTAATGGCGGGGGAGTGGTAACCCAAGTAGCCGTTGTTGCGGGCGTACTCGTTGGTGTAGTGGTATAAACCACTTGCCAGTTATTAGGGACATTGTCTACAGAAGACAACGTCGTGCCGACAGGAATGGCATCAGAGACTAAGACCCGAGGGGTGTTACTGCCATTGACATTGATAGGAGTGCCCTCAAGATTGTTAGGACGGAAGCCGGCATTAGGTGAGGTATTCTCTACCGTTAACCCCAGATCATAAGTAATCAGGTCATCATTGGCAGCGACCGTGGCCCCCGGATTCAAATTCGAGGCTATCTTAGTCACTTTTGCCAATGCGATGGGCCGTACCGAGCTAGCAAAAGGAATGCTATTGCTTGCACTGGCTTCCCGCTCACCATTCACAGGTGAACCATTGGCAGCGTTAGCATCGATAGTGCGAATATCTGCGGCATTGGCGCCATCGGTAGTATCAGGTTGATTTTGGGTGCTAGGGCTATTGTTATTGGGGCCAGTGTTACCGAGAGTGACTCCGACATTTGCCCCAATCGGGGTGCCAGCAGCGGGCGTACCGGTTACTTTCACTTTCAAGATTTGATCGGGATCCAGATCAGCTAAACCGGGTATCGATAATGAACTGAGTGGAGCTCCTCCTGCTGGGAGCGTCGCTAGGACAGTACCGGACGCGTCAACGATCTGCACAGAGCTGGGAACGAAATTTTCGGTATTGAGGTTATTAGTACCCGGAATAAATAGATCTGTAGGGCTGTTACCAATATTAGTAATGTCAAAGGTGAACTCTAGAGTGTCCCCATTATCAACGGTGCCTCCATTGACATCGACAAACCCTGAGGGAGTGGCTAATAGGCCTGCAACCTCAGCAACGGTGACGGTGATGGTATTGGACGTGGCATCAATGGTTGTCTGAGAATTGGGATCCTCTTTATAGGTCGCTGTTGCTGTGTTGCTAATCTGCTCACCTGCAGCGGTTCCTAACGCTAGTACGGGAAGTAGGGGTTGGGCCAGGCTACCTGCTAGTAATGCTGCGATGGCAAGTGGGCCGACCTTACGAGATGATCTTTGAGGCTGGAGTTTATCGTCAGACATAGCGATGATCTTTAGAATTCTGAAGTAATGGGGAGTAATCAGGAGGAGCACCGTCTGACAGAGATGATTCATCTGCTGGCATAATCTATTGTTTCAGGTTCAGTTCTGGGCTATCAAACGATAGATTTTTCATGAGGTCTGGGCCTCAACCTCTCTACAAGATTGGGTAAGGCTAACCTACAGGGTGACCAGATTGAGGCAACAGATGCTCTATCGTGCTTGGGTCGGTGGAAAAGTATTGAAGAAAAGCCATAGTTCGCCAAATTATTGACTAGCTAGCCTTAGGATGCCCAGTGTCAAGGTCAACATGACATGTGAATGTCGACATCCTGGCTGTATTTCTCGATTGCTTGATATTATGGCGATATCCTTCAAGCTTAGGGCCAGCAATAATCCTGAGTTATCAAGCCTACTTGATTTGGGTGGGTTTTGGCTTTGGCCAGTTGAATGATTCAATCTTGGTCTGACTCAGACTATCCATCCTCATCAGAGCTAATGATCAAGATGCTCTGGGGATGATCATTATTCCAACTTGTGATCTTAACGATGGGTTTTGGGAAAGTTCTTGAACTCTATTTATTGACTCAAAATCTCATCCAATTTTGCTCGTACGGCCTGAATGTCTTGCCACATCAACCACTTGGGTTTGCCGGGTGCTGGAGATGGGTTTCTCAATAGGTAGGCAGGGTGCAGAATCGGCATACATAGATAATTGTCCCAGGTCAACCATTGACCTCTAATTTTGGTGATGCCCCGTTTATCCCCTGTGATGCCCCGAACTGCAGTAGCACCTGTCAGCAGGATGATTTTGGGATTAACGAGACGTATTTGTTCTAAAAGATAGGGTTTACAGGCCGCTGATTCTTCAGAGGTCGGGGTGCGATTTCCAGGTGGACGACATTTAACAATATTGCAAATATAGACATCTTTCTGAGAATCGAGTTTCACAGAGGCCAAAATTTTATCGAGTAACTGCCCTGCCCGCCCGACAAAGGGTAATCCGGTCTCATCTTCTTGTTGTCCTGGACCTTCCCCAATAATCAGGATGGAGGCTTGAGGATTACCCCGACTGACGACTACATGGTTGCGAGTTGGAGCCAAATCACAGCGCTGACACTGCTGACAATGGGTCGTGAGTTGATCGAGGGTCTCGTAAAATCCTGTAGGGATTGGGGTTTGGGCATTGGATGAGATTTGCTCAGGGTCAACCGTAACTGGGGTTGAGACTGCTTGGGGTTCTTGCCAGTCAAATAAACTAATTTGTTCTTCGTCAGGCATGAGACGTTTCCAAATAAGGGGTAACAGTCCGGCAAATAAAAGGACGGGGATAGAAACTCGTGTTTTTGGATGACGGCATGCCTGAGTTGAGGCAATACCCTCTAGAACGAGATCGGGTCGCCAATACTATTTGAGATCTAGGAAACCCGTGTCTTTTAACTTGGGGTTAAATCGCAGGGATTCTTTTAACCCCCGCTGATCTAAAACCGCTAATATTTCTGCTTCGATGCGACGTGCGGCATTTTTTAAGACTTTTTGCTGGCTCCGCTCGTCTAACTGCGGATCCTGATATTGTTCGGATTCTTCAGCCGTCATCGCTGCTTTAACATCAATGGCATGTTCCCACTGATATTGTTCGGTATGGTTCCCGGGAACGGGACCTCCATCTTCTTGGATCCAGGTGTTGCGGATGTCTTCGAGCAATTGGCGATTAGGTCGGTCAATGGTTTGGACTTTCAGCCAATGACATAAGCGAGGTTGACGGACCAGGTGTTGTTTGAGGCTGAGAAAGATATCGCGAGAATATCCAACATATTGCAAGCTTTGATCTTCTCCGAAAATGGCGTAGACACCGATGTCTCCTTCAAACTGTTGCGGTAGCATTCCTTCGGTATTGAGATAAGGAACGGCTTCGAGGTTGGCTAGAGGAGTAACGAGATTCTCAGCGGGCATGACAGTGGTTTGGTAGTAACTACCCCGTGGGCTTGATGAGTTGGCTATAGCGCTCTAGACCCGGAATCAAGCAAAGTACAGGGGCATTCTTAGTATGCAGTACTGTCTGTCCCTAAAGGCAAAAAGATTGTCAAGACTTCACCTTGTTGGTGATGTTGGCGAACTGTTAGTTTGCCACCCAAAATCTCGAAGAGGTGTTTGGTGACGGGTAGGCTCAAACTCAATCCCCCCGTTTCTGGTTGGAGCATCAACAGGTCGCCAATGGCTTTGAGCATAGGCATTGTGGTTGTGGGACGTTTTTTGGTCTCGGCATCGGTGGCTGGAGTATTCTGCTTGGACCGTAGTTCTAGCTTGAGTTGGTTTCCGGCTAAAGCAATGTATAGCTCTATTTGACTGCCCATGGGTAGGCTATGGCTGAGGCGTTCGATTAGCCCTGTCAAGACTTGCTCGAGCATGGTTGGATCACTGATTGCGATCGCAGGTAAGTATTGCGGTACTTCTAGCGTTAAAGAGAGATTGCGCCGATCGGCCTGTTTACGCCAGCGAGGGATATTGGTTTGTAAAACATCCTGCACTGAGATCGACATTAATTGCTGGGTAGCCGTAGCCGTGGACTCGGCATTAGCGAGTTCCATCGCTCGGAAGATCAAGCTAAAGCGTTCGATCTGATCATGGCATTCCCGCCGAATCGCTTCTAGTCGCTTCAGGACTTCGGCGGGCAAATCGGAGCGTTTTAAGAGGAGCTGGGTAAAGGTTTGAATAGTCGTAAGAGGGGTCCGAACTTCATGGGCAATCGCTTTTAAGAGGGCGATGTCATTCCCTTGTTGAATAGAGTCAGCGACCAGGGACTGGGGGGTTGCAGACTTCTCCTTGGGTCTTGAAGGCACGATCGTCTGCTGGGCATCATCTGGCCGCTGGCTATCTTGCTGATGGAGACTGGGTAGAGAGGTCTGGCGATCGATGCGGATCAGTTGGCGGCTGAAATGCTGAATAATTCGATAGTCGGGGACGACAGGTGGATACTGGTGACTGAGGGTGTCAAACAGGTCTAACTGATGGGGGCGGGTGAGTTGGATCCGCGATCGCAAAATCGCTATCATCTGCTGGACCGTCTCCGGGACAAAGGAAAACTGGCACTGGGCCGTTTGATCCCTCGAACGTCTGAGGACTGCAATCCAGCTAAAAGACGGCATCTGCACCAGACAAAATCGTTCTGCTGCCTGGGGATCTGCCGGTAATAGAGGAATCGTTTGGGCCAGATTAGGCGTTATCTTTACCTTTGACGGATCACAAGGGGGGAGTTGTAAGGCGGTTCCCTGAGTGGGAGTAAAGGTCCAATGATGGACGTTGGCAAACAGTTCCTGATCGCTAAGCAGAGGAGAAGGACCCGTCATAATTATGCCTTGAGGATCAAGAGCATGACGGTGATTTGCATGTTGTTCAGACATAAACGACGGCAACATCGACAGGATTGCTGCAACCGCAACATGCCACTCCCGCTCACTTTGACCTCCAGGGGCAAGCCATCCATCTAAGGCTGGCTCCTTCTCCATAAAGGCTTCGCTAACGGTTGGAAAAACCCAATTATTCACGGCTGTACCTCAACCTTCTGCGAACCCACATCTTTTGGATACTAACGACTCTGCACCACAATTTTGATGTCCTATGTAGACCATAGCGGTTCTATATAGGACATCCCAGGGGAAAAACCGAACTCCTCTGGATAAATTACCCAGCTTTAGTCTGCGAATAGGACTGGAACTCTGGCCTGTGTCACTGTCAAAGCCGACACATCTAACACGGGATAATCCTTTAAGATGGATAAACCTAATCTCATCAGATTAGTGCCGTGATATCTAGGTGTATTCATGCCTGCCTTAGCTGGAATTCTTGTCATGATTGGTATTCTAGGGCTGCTGATTGCAGTCCATGAGCTGGGGCATTTCCTAGCTGCCAGACTGCAAGGCATTCATGTCAACCGCTTTTCCATCGGCTTTGGTCCCATATTGTGGAAATATCAGGGCGAGCAGACCGAGTATGCCCTCCGCAGTATTCCCCTCGGCGGATTTGTCGGCTTTCCGGATGAAGAGCCAGATAGTCCTATCCCTCCCTCTGATCCCGATTTGATGAAGAATCGGCCCATCTTAGATCGGGCCATTGTCATCAGTGCTGGTGTGATTGCCAATCTGATATTGGCCTACCTGTTACTTGTGACCGAAGTCGGTATTGTCGGTGTACCCGGTGGTGTCCAATACGCACCCGGCGTCTTGATTGCTCAGGTTGCCACGGACGTGAGTCCCGTCGCTGCTGAGGCTGGTATCCAGGCTAGAGATATTGTCTTGGCCGTAGATGGTCAACCCCTGGGACAAGCCGAAGCCGCACGCGACGTCTTAATGAAATCGATCCAGAATCACAACAGTGGCCCTATTCAACTGCATATCCAACGTCAAGGCCAAGAACTCGACTTGGATATTGTGCCGGAACGATCGGATGATGGCATAGCGCGCATTGGTGTTCAGTTGTCGCCAAATGGCAAACTGATTCGTCGTCCCATTCAAAATTTAGGAGAACTCTTCACAACTGCGGCTCGAGAGTTTCAGAAAATTATTGGTTTTATGGCCCATACCCTGGGTCAATTAGTGGGCAACTTCCGCGAATCAGCGAGTCAAGTGGCAGGACCCGTGGGTATTGTGGCTATCGGTGCTGATATGGCGCGTACGGATCGGTCTAGCCTGTTCCAATTCGCAGCCGTTATTAGCGTCAATCTCGCCTTTATCAATATCCTGCCCTTACCAGCCTTAGATGGCGGCCAACTTGCCTTTTTACTGATAGAAGGCCTGCGGGGCAAACCGTTACCCAATAACATTCAAGAAGGGGTGATGCAGGTAGGCCTCTTTCTGCTGCTCGGGCTAGGGGTGTTTATGATTGTGCTGGATACGGCCAAGCTCATGACTTGAGGGTCGTTATGCCCCGCAGTTCCGCCAAACAAAAAACGGCTTTAGAATTACTCACCCGACTTACCGATCTGTATCCTGATGCCTGCTGTAGCTTGACCTATGACACGCCGGTGCAACTGCTGGTCGCTACAATTTTGTCGGCACAATGCACCGATGAGCGTGTCAATAAAGTGACGCCAGCATTATTTGCAGCCTATCCCGACGCCCCGGCCCTGGCCGGAGCTGAACGCCTAGACCTAGAAGGATTAATTCGATCCACTGGGTTCTACCGGAATAAAGCCAAGCATATTCAGGGTGCCTGCCAAAAAATCGTCCATGATTTTGATGGACGAGTCCCCGATCAGATGGATTTGCTGTTGACGCTGCCCGGTGTGGCTCGCAAAACCGCTAATGTTGTTTTGGCCCATGGCTATGGCATTAACATGGGGGTTACCGTGGATACCCATGTTAAGCGTCTCAGTAATCGTTTGGGGTTAACAAGCCACCAAAATCCTGTCAAAATTGAGCAAGATTTGATGAAGCTCTTACCTCAAGAGGATTGGGAGAATTGGTCGATTCGGCTGATATATCATGGTCGAGCGGTTTGTATGGCCCGTCGACCGGCCTGTGATGCTTGTTCCTTAACGGATCTTTGCCCTTCAGCAGGTCAAGTGACTCCGGTGCAGAGGCGTCCTTCGAAAAAATAATTTCTGGATTTCCCCGTAAAAAACGGACAAGATTCGTTAAGATGAGAAATACTGTTCAAATTCTGATTGGATATCCCACGGCTTCATGGCTAAAAAAGGCATGATTGAGCGAGAAAAAAAGCGCCAACGATTGGTGACTAAATACGCTCATAAACGACAAGCGCTACTCGAACAAATTTCCAAAGCCTCTTCTCAGCAAGAGCGAATGGGTTTGCATCGTCAGCTGCAACAACTTCCTCGAAATAGTGCGCCCACGCGCTTACGTAATCGATGCTGGGTCACTGGACGTTCTCGGGGATACTACCGAGACTTTGGTTTATCTCGACATGTTTTACGAGAAATGGCTCACGAAGGCTTATTGCCGGGTGTCACCAAGTCGAGTTGGTAAACAGTAGACGAGTTAGCAAAGTATTTTGTTTAATTGCAAAACAGACTCCTAAAAACTTTCTAGGGGTCTATTTTGCTGATTTTTGTAGGCGACATTGCTTTATGGATTTTGGTGGGGCTGTTCTATCAAGACTGGCCACAACAGGTGTCAATGCCTAAGCTATTGAGTAGCAGATCGCTGACTGCATTGGCGACAGCAAACTCACTGTAAAAGCTTTTGGAAAAATCAAAGCTTTGCATCTCAGTCAAAATCGCAATCAGCAAAGAACCCAGATCATTCTCCCCTTCTATGCGCTGCCGGAAATAGACACTAGCAGCCCGCTGGGCGATCTTTTGATTTACTAATTCAGGCAAAAATTCGCGGTCTAACCATTCCTGTAGTGCCTCTTGCAACCATTTGGCTTCCTGATCAGGGCTATCACAAGCTGGCAGAGTGATGGCTGGAATAGGCTCAATCATACTAACTCAACTTTTTTGTTTTCCACTGTATTTAACTATAGGCAATTTCTTGCCGCCTGCAGTTATGACGCAGGATTTTGAAGATGAGCGCGGCCATTATGGACAACGTTCATCATATGTCCCAATCGATCTTCTAGCTCTTTTAAGACTTGCTCAGCATAGCGATCAGCTTCGTGTTGGATGTGTTCACACTCAGCATGGGCATTGTGTCGCATGGCCTCAATTTCTTGCTGAGTTTGGCGTCTGACCCGTTCTACTTCTGAGATATTGCGCTGACGCATGGTGTCAATTTCAGTTTGCACTTGCTTACGCAAATGTTGGGCTTCCATCTCAGCTTGCTGAATAATAGTGAGTTCATCCGCAATTTGGGCTGCTCGCTGCTCTGCAGACTGAATCAGGTCTTCAGCGTACTGGTTGGCACGACTCAGGATTTCTTCCTTACTTTGGAGAATATTGTCGGCTGCGCGAATGGTATCTGGGATACTCCTCTCTACCGCTAACAGCTGTGACAATAGCTGTTCTTCATCAACCACTGTGCGCCGGGTAAGCGGCATTTTTAAGCCATCTAGCACAATAATTTCTTCTAGCCGTTGCAGCTGTTGTTGCAGCTCTAAGCCTTGGGATTGGTGCGTTGCTAGTCCGTTATTGTATTCGGATGTATTGACGTTGGTGTCGACGCTAAAGGCGGAGTCTTGGTGAAGCATTCTTCTAACTCAATGGCGATGTTTTCAGGGACAAGGTGAGCAACTGAACCACCAAACTTTGCAATTTCTTTGACTAAGCTACTACTTAGGAAACTATACTCATTGGATGTGGCCAGAAACACGGTTTCAATTTGGGGAGATAAGCTGTGATTGGTATGGGCCATTTGTAACTCATACTCAAAATCGGAAAGAACCCTTAAACCCCGCAATAACACTTGCGCTTTTCGCTTTTGAGTGTAAGTCACTGTTAGTGTATCAAACGTGTCAAGCTCTAGGTTATCGAGATGGTGGGTACAGGTGCGGATTTGCTCTATGCGTTTTTGAACAGTAAATAATGGGGCTTTGTTGGGGTTGCGGGCTACGGCTACGATGACCTTTTCAAAGAGTTTGCATCCTCGCTCGATAATGTCGAGATGTCCTAAGGTAACGGGATCAAAACTGCCTGGGTAGACTGCAATCATAAATCAATCATTTTGGTTGAAGCGATTATAGTCTATACCCTGCAAGTTTTTAGCCATTTAAATTCAAAATGGTGCTAACAATTTGGATTGTTAGGTTAATAACATACCAGGAAATTATTTACTTTTACGGAGAATATCTCTGTTTTACGCTTTTTCTATGCTCATCTTCATCTATTCCTAATCTTTACTAATGTCTCTGAAACTTTACAACACCCTAACTCGTACAAAGGAACCTTTTCAGACGATCATCTCTGGCAAGGTGACCATGTATTGCTGTGGCGTGACAGTCTATGACTATTGTCATTTGGGCCATGCCCGGTCTTACATGGTTTGGGATGTTGTGCGTCGCTATTTGCAATGGCGAGGCTATGCCGTTCAGTATGTGCAAAATTACACCGATATAGATGACAAAATTCTGAAGCGGGCTGCCCAAACTGGTCAAGATTGGCAAGCAATTACCCAAACCTTTATCCAAGCCTATGAAGAAGATATGGCCCGCATCAATGTGCGACCAGCAGATGCCTATCCCAAGGCGACGGAGGCGATGCCCGCTATTATTGCTTTAATTCAACAGCTAGAAACAGCAGGGGTTGCCTATGCTGCCCAGGGGGATGTGTACTATGCCGTTGAAAAATTTCCAGCCTATGGCAAGCTCTCAGGGCGATCGTTGGATCAAATGGAGGCAGGAGCGAGTGGTCGCCTCCATACCACCAAACAAGAAAAACGCCATCCTTTAGATTTTGCCTTGTGGAAAGCGGCTAAGCCAGGAGAGCCAAGTTGGGAGTCTCCCTGGGGCCCAGGGCGTCCGGGATGGCATATTGAATGTTCGGCCATGGTGGATCAAGGTCTGGGAGCGGCGATTGATATCCATGCTGGGGGGTCAGATTTAGTGTTTCCCCACCATGAAAATGAGATTGCTCAGTCGGAAGCGGTATTAACGTCTCAGTTGGCTCGCTACTGGATGCACAACGGCTTTGTGAATGTTGGGGGTGAGAAAATGTCTAAATCCCTCGGCAACTTTACGACGATTCGCCAGCTCTTAGAGACGCCGTTACCCATTTTAGAAGGGAAAACCCTTGACCCGATGGCGTTGCGGTTGTTTGTGCTCCAGGCTCAGTATCGCAAGCCGATTGATTTTACGGATGATGCGATCGCAGCCGCGCAGCAAAGTTGGCAAACTCTGAAAGAGGGACTGCTCTTCGGTTATGACTATGGTGGGACGTTGCAATGGTCTGATCGGGACGATCCAGATTTTGGCAATCCGGCCAATATGCGGATTGCAGATTCTAGTGATGATGTCCTGCGGTTTCAAACGGCGATGGATGATGACTTCAATTCACCTGGTGGGTTAGTGGTTTTATTTGAACTGGCCAAGGACTTGCGAAAAGAAGGCAACTTATTAAGTCACCAAGGCCAATCTTCAGCCCCTAGCGATCACCTGAGAAGTCAGTGGCAGACCCTTGTCTGTTTATCCCAAGTGTTAGGGATAGAAGCTCAGCCCGAGGAGTCAAAGCCCCAGTCAGGATTAAGCGATCAAGACATTGAACGCTTGATTGAACAACGGCAAACGGCTCGGCAAACCAAAGATTTTGCCACCAGTGATCGCATCCGTGATCAACTCAAGGAGCAAGGGATTACGCTGATCGATCAATCGGGAGGCATTACTCGGTGGTTACGGGAATGACGGTCCCTGAGGATTCAGATCTTAGTTGGGTTTAGACCCAACGATGGTGCGATGTCGCGGATCGCTAGCAGTGGTGGTTTGATATTGAAAGCCAGCCATCTTTAAAGCCGATTCCACATCAAAGGTATAGTAATCGTCGCTCCAGGGTTCAGTGCTTTTCATCAGGGTAAACAGAGCCGGCGGTAAATTTTGGATCACGGGGGATTTAGGATCATTGTCTACTAGGGCAATACATCCTCCCGGTCGCAGTAGCCTCAAGGCTTCTGCGAAAATTTGTTGGGTGATCTCCCGCGGCAGTTCATGAATGACAAACTGCAACGTGATTAGATCAAAGGAGCTATCTGGTAGCCCCGTGTCTTCGGCCATCCCATGTAACCAGGTAATCTCTTGGTTGACATCCCGTTTCTGGGCCACCGATAACATATAGGGCGATAAATCTAGCCCCGTTGTTTTCACAGGTGTAGATTGGGTGGATTGATAATACTGGTGCAGGGCAAAGGTTGAAATCCCCACGGCACACCCGATATCCAAAATATCCTTGACGACAGGTGGAGCATACTTTGCTAGGACTTGATGAAAACTAGATCGTAAGCGGTTTTGGGCTGCCTCCCAAGTCAAATCTTCTTGAGGCCAGACTCGTAATGGCATGGCATAGGTTGCTGATTCAGCCTCAAAAGCTGCTTTCCAGCAGAGGTTGCCCTGTTTATAGGCATGAAACGGCACTTGATAGTAGTCTGGATAGCGGATAGCGGGGTCCGTCACCTGCGCTAAGTACTGCTTGGTATCGTCTGTATCTAGCACTTTGCAGTTCTGACGCCAAGGAACGCCATTCTTTTCGGCAGTTTTAATCAAAACCTTTCTGGCTTGCTGTTTCATGACGGCATACAGCGGCTTGGTTCGGATTAAGAGATTAACGAGTCTTGATAGCCAGTCTTCTCCAGCCCAGTCTGGTTTCAGTTTAGAGGTCATGTCATGGGTGATTCGTAAAGAGGACTTGGACCCCTATTGTAGGGTCTGTCGGAGGTCTAAAGATAGTGTCTGTCCAGCTTGAGTCCATACCGCTGTTGGCATAGGGGGGATTCGCTTTCTGGATAACGATGTTTTGCAAACGGTTGAGTGCTCACTTTCTCTAACCTCTGTCGGATACTAGCTCGTAGACTACTGCATCTGTAAGATCAAAATGGTCTATCAAAACCCTTCCTGTCTCTTATCATGAGGATTCGATATCAAAGTATTAGAGATCTATGACAGGCGTAAGCACGAATAAATAGCTGAAAGAGAATATGCATCAGATC
>CALDHF010000315.1 GCA_937941595.1 uncultured Acaryochloris sp.
ACCCCTTGAACATCTTTCATTAGCTCGGTGATGTGATAGGATTTCACACCCTTAGGCTTATCACTGTCGTTGTAGCCTCTAAGATCTAACGCTACAACTTTGAAATACTGGGCTAGCTCGGGAATTTGGTGTCTCCACGAATACCAAAACTCAGGGAAACCGTGCAGCAATACAACTAACGGTCCTTCCCCTTGAGTGACATAGTGCAAACGGATACCATTGGTTTCGATATAGCAGTGCTGGAGATTCTGTTCTAGTTCCTGCATGGATTGTTGGCGTTTGGGGATATTAGTATCTCTTTTTAGCGTTGGTCGTAGAGAGTTCGGAATAAAGGTTTGTTTAGCAACCTCCAGCAGCAAATCCTGTTCAAAAATAGACGTTTTTGGCCGTAACTGATGTAAAATCTCGAGAACTTTTTGGAAAATCTGTGGGTTGGACTGAGCTGCACTGAAAACCTCAAGTAAATAAGGTCTCAGGAGTTGATTCAAACTCCAAAATGATGGCTGATGTTGAACAGTATGCAGATGTGAATCTCTGTCTAGAACTTCACTCCAGGTCTCTTCGTTGACTTTAGCGACCTGTTTTTGAAACCTAAAACTAAAACCCTTTAGTGTATGAGGTGAGTGGGACTCTAATGTTTGATGAAGACACAGGGCCGATAAAGCTGCATTAGTGATGCCTTTGCCGTGGGTAGGGTTAAAGGCACAAGCTGCATCTCCAATGACGATGAAATTATCAGGCCAGCGGGACAGTTTCTCAAAGTAACGTCTTCTATTTACTGTCCCCTTATAACGGGAAATCGGTGTGAGAGGTTCAGCAGCTAAGAGAGCTTCGTATAAAACAGGGCTTCTCAAGTGGCGGGCAAAATCAAGAAAACCGTCTTCGTCTTGGGCAGGTTGAACTTCACCATAACCCCCAAAGGTGACCATCCAGCGGTTATCCTCAACCGCAACAAGAATGGCAGAGCGGGGATTATCAGCGCCTCGGGCTCCTAATAGAATCCCTTTCCAATCATGTTCAAAATTATCTGGAATTTTGTATACACGGCTGCCATAGGTTAGCAGAGGATCGACTTTGATTTCCTCAGGTTTGTCATAGCCGATGGACTGCAACCATTGAGGCGCTTTTGAACCCCGACCACTAGCATCAACCACTAATTGAGCAGGTATTTGTTGTTCATGGCTATCTCGCGATCGACTATTTACAGCAACGACATCTTTCCGACTCGGATCAGTTTTGAGTCCTAGAACTTGTTGTTTGTCCTGAAATTGCACCTGAGGAAAGTCACACAAGCGTTCACGAATGAGAGTTTCAATAAGATTGCGCGTACAGCCGTAGGTGTATACACCTGAATGGAATCTGGGTATCCATGTGTCGCCATCTGTTTGGGCTAGATAGTCCGCCAGCAAATCTATCTCGGCAGCTCCCCTAGCTTTCAACTGCTCACAAAAGCCAGGAAACAGTTGGTCAAGGATTTTCACCCCCTGAGCTAACAACACATGCCCATGAAAAGACTGAGGTACTCCTTTTCGAGGCACTGGCTCTGTTGGTGTGATATCCCGTTCCAAGATCAGGACTTTTTCAAAGTGTTCAGCTAATATGCGCGCAGATAGAAGTCCTGAAATACTTCCACCAATAACTACTGCTTGACCGGGATAAGGAGCCATGTTTACGCTGAACCAACTTTAAGAAACTTAATATCATTGTTAACCGTAACATAAGTGCTTAAGATGCTTCAGCAATCTAGCTTTGACGGTCGAGAATCTCAGCCGTAATGGTATGGAGGGAATGTCATAGGGCTAGATAGTTAAGACAAATAAGCAAGTTAGGGCCTCGACCGATAATTTCTAAAATGATGATCCCGGCGTTTTTAAGAACTCTAATTCTGCTGGGGTCGAGTTCCGGTTGAGGATAGCATTCCGGTGGGGGAAGCGGCCAAAGCGGTCAATGATGTCTCTATGGCGAATAGCAAAGTCGATATAGTTCTCAAGGGTGGGCTGAAGACGTGGTTTGCTTGCCATAGAAAGCCTTTGAAACTGCAAAATGCAATGTTCTTGGTCTGCCAAGGATTCTGAATGTTCCAAGGGTAGGTAGAAAAACACTCGCTGTATAGGGCGTAAGGATTGATCGGTGCCATCTTTGAGACCTTGTTTGCAAAACGATCTTGCGATCGCATCATAAGCAAACGCCTGGGCCGTTCCCCGAAACATATTCCGGGAGAACTGATCCGTCAGCAAAATCAACGCCAAGATCCCTAACGGAGACTGCTGCCAGTCCTCTAGTTCGCCACGCATCACCTTAGGCAGATAGTCAGAAAAGCGAGCTTTAATGGCTGCATCAACGTCAGGATTTTTTGACCACCAACGTTTAGATTGCTGCTGGACAACCGCTAAGTCATCTTGACTGGACCCAAACCAAAATTCACAGATGGTTTCAGGGGATTCCATATTGCCATTCAAGAAACGGGATTAGGCAGCAGTCGCAATGGTTTGAGGCCAGCGACCCACGGCATTCCCAATAATAGCTAACTCCCGGGTCAAAGCTGAAAACTGATCGGGGGTTAGGGATTGAGGGCCATCGGACAGCGCCTTGGCAGGGTTGGGATGAACTTCAATCATCAGGGAGTCGGTACCGACTGCGATCGCAGCCTTCGCCAAAGCCGGGACATATTCAGCCCAGCCCGTACCATGACTCGGATCCACCATGATCGGCAGGTGGGTAAGGTTTCTCAAGACTGCTACAGCCGCCAAATCCAAGGTATTGCGCAGATGCTGACGATCGAAGGTGCGAATTCCCCGTTCACACAAAATCACATTGGAATTGCCTGCCGCCAAGATATACTCTGCTGCCATCAGCCACTCTTCAATCGTGGCAGATAGCCCTCGCTTTAATAACACAGGTTTAGCTTGCGCCCCTGCGGCCTTCAGGAGGGGGAAGTTTTGCATGTTGCGAGCCCCAATCTGGACCACATCCGCCACGTCCGCCACTTTTTCCAAGTCTGCGGTGTCCATCACCTCGGTAATGATGCCTAAGCCCGATGCCTCCCGAGCCGCTGCCAATAATTCCAGAGCACTTTCACCATGCCCCTGAAAAGCATAAGGAGACGTCCGGGGCTTATATGCCCCTCCCCTGAGAAAAGAAGCGCCAGCCGCCGCAACCCGCTGGGCAGTCTCCACGATCATTTCCTCATTCTCAACAGAACAAGGACCCGCAACTACAACGATAGGATCGCGTTCACCAAAATAAACGAGACCTTTAGGGGTTTGGACCCCAACGCGACTAGACTCGCCATGACGAAACTCGCGACTGACCCGCTTGTAGGGCTTCCCTACCCGCAAAACGACTTCAATCCAGGGGCTGAGATCTCGAATTTGATCGGGATCCAGTTCAGCGGTTTCCCCCACTAGACCCATAACAATCTTGTCTTGGCCCACAATTTTTTCAGGCGTTAACCCCCTGTCCAGCATGTCCTGTTCGATGGACTGGATCTCAGATGCGGGTGCATCATTTTTGAAGACAATGATCACGGGGGTACTCCTTAAGAGTCAGTGGACTCTTCTTGAGGTTCTGGGTGGGCTTCAGTCTGTGGTTCAGAGTGAGCGACGTCCGCCTTTGCTGATTTCGTCGGCTCAGATTTATCAGATTTTGATTTAGTTGAGGTAGTTTTGTCTGCTTCTTTCTTAGCTTTATCTTCTTTTTCTTTGACGCGTTTGCGTTCTTCTTTTTGGATCCGTCGCCGATCTTGAATTCGGCTTATATTGAGTTGGAATTCGCTGATGCCTAGGGCAGAGCCCTTGATTTCTTCATCCCAAGATGCAGAAATAATCCCATAGCTAACACCCAACAACCCCAGACCCAAGAAGGTGACGCTAGCCAACAACACCACCGTACTGGGAAAGTCTATCCATCCCTGTTCGGTGACAAAATAACTGATCGGAATCACCAAAAAAGCCAATAGGGTGGGTAACCCTGAGAAGATTCCAACCCGCTGAATCATTCGTCTGCTAACGACTTTGGGGATGATAGAAGACGGATCGGCACGCTTTGTTTTGCCTTTGGCCTTCTTTTGCTTTTTATTTTTGGGGCCTTTGGCTGAAATTTTAGGAGCAGTCTTGCCTTTCTTCTTACTGCCCGATTCAGTTGCAGCTTTATCCGCTACATCCAGGCCGAAGCCGGAGCTGCTGTTTGCGTTATCACCTTCAGTTTTAGGAGCCATGGGATATAAAGTACCGTTAACCCCGAATACCCAAGCGTTTGATTAGCTCACGGTAATGGGCTTGATCTTTTTTCATGATATAGGTCAACAAGCGCTTACGCTGACCAATCATTTTCAAGAGACCTCGACGAGAAGAATGGTCTTTTTTGTTGGTCTTGAGATGGTCGCTGAGCTTGCTAATGCGCTCAGTCAGCATGGCAACTTGTACCTCTGCTGAACCCGTATCAGTGTCGTGAACCTGATAGGCTTCAATAATTTCGTGTTTCTGTTCTTGCAACAAAGCCATACGTGATCCGTGTTCTATCAAAACGCTCATTTTATCATAATCAGACTTATCGCATAATCCCCTATTTTGATCAAAACATTACTAATGAAAAGGACCGTTAAACTGGATAAGACGTGATCACAGATGGGTCAACAACAGTGCAGGAAAAACTTCAACAACTGCAAACCCTATTTGCCCGGATGGAAAGCGCTCTAATTGCCTATTCTGGGGGCATAGACAGTACATTGGTGGCAAAAGTGGCCCATGACGTTTTGGGCAACCAAGCCCTAGCCGTTACCGCTAATTCACCATCCCTCTTACCTGAAGATTTCGAAGAGGCTCAGATTCAGGCTGCAGAGATGGGAATGGCTCATCGGGTGGTGACGACCCATGAAATGGACAACCTTAACTACACCACGAACCCGGTTAATCGCTGCTATTTCTGTAAAAGTGAACTCTATGACACCCTGAAACCCTTGGCCGAACAATGGGGATACCCCTATGTGGTGGACGGCGTCAATGCGGATGATCTTCAGGATTATCGACCTGGCATCCAAGCAGCAAAGGAACGCGGCACGCGATCGCCTTTGGCAGAAGTGGGGATTACCAAGCTGGAAGTGCGAGAAATTTCGAAGTTTTTAGGGTTGCCTTGGTGGAATAAACCCGCCCAACCTTGTTTGAGTTCCCGCTTTCCCTATGGTGAGGAGATTACGGTGGAGAAGCTGCGACGAGTCGGACAAGCGGAAAGATATTTGCGACAGTTAGGGTGGTCAACGTTGCGGGTGCGATCGCAAGGTGATACCGCCCGGATCGAACTGCCTGCTGCTGATATTCAAACGTTTACCCAACAGACTGATCTGCCTCGCTTAGTATCCGCCTTTAAAGCTTACGGCTTCATCTACATCACCCTTGATTTAGAAGGTTTTGTTAGTGGCAAGCTTAATCAAGAATTGGCGTTAGCATCATCGACGTCCCCATAACCAGCGATTCTTGGAATTTGTCGGATATTGTTTTTGGCAGTGTTCTTTGTTTTTCTTTTGAATAACGTGAGTAAACGAGGATTGAGAGAACAAGAACTAGAAGAATTGCTAACGGGTTTCTAAACGGCTTAACCATACAGACTATCCTCATAGCGTTAGGTATAACTTCCATTTGCCTATTTAGTTGTTCTCACACCTAATTAAGACTTCATACCTATATTGTTTCATGTACCTTATATTTTGGGGTAAACGAGACAAAAACCATGTCAGTTTAAATTCTCTACTGCTGAGCTAGATCCAAATCCCATCCGTTCTGGAACCTGAAGCTGTATGATTTTCTTGCTTAGCGAGTATGAAATTTGTTCTTAACTGGAACCAGCTAAAGAACCCCGGTGAGCATTGACCCATAACAGGAACAGTAGGAATGGATCTAGTTCTAGATCTGGCACAGTTATTTATCAACGGCATCGCAGTAGGCAGCATTATTGCCCTAGCGGCCGTCGGCCTTACCCTAACTTACGGCATTCTCCGTCTGCCTAACTTTGCCCACGGAGACTTTATGACCACGGGGGCTTTCCTAACTTTCTTATTTAACACCCAAGTTCTTAATCATGTGGTGTTTGGTGTGGACTGGTTAGATAGCCTGTTTGCTCAAGCCAATGTCTGGATATCTATTCTCTTGGCTACAGTGATCACTATTGGCGGATTTTTGATTTGTGAGTTTTTGATTTGGTCGAAGATGCGCGAT
>CALDHF010000316.1 GCA_937941595.1 uncultured Acaryochloris sp.
ATTTTAGCTGAAATTGGAGCTTGCCCCAGATTTGCAGTGGAAATTAGCCCATCTTTATTGTCAATCAGCTGCATGCTGTCAAACAAAGGCTCTGTCCGCAGATTGGGATTAGACAGCAACACAGGGCGACCTTGCACAAACCCTTCGACGAAGGTTTGAATTAGCTCACTGTCAGACAGCGAATCATCAGAATGTTGAGAATGCATGGTTAGGGTAGGTGTAAGTACCATGATCGGTTGTTACCTGCTGTTATATCAATTGAAGCGCAATAAAAAGGAACATAATGTCCAAAACAGACCACTATCATCAGTGGATACCCCCAGCAGATTTTAAATATAACATCGGAATATTAAGACCCGCACTAAAAATCTTCACTGATGTTAGAAATTGTTCAAAAAAATCGCCTGGGTAATCAGCAGCAACTCCATCTATTTTGAAAGATACCCATTACCGACCCATCTTCTACTTTTTCTCTCATCTATTAAGATCAAGAGGAATAACCAACACCCTCCAAAAATGTCCCCCTGAGAAGGAACACAGGCCTATTACTGTCCCCAAGCACAACCCAAACATCATCAGCTTGATTGTCCCTCTCCGATCACGTTAAGTAACGACGGCGGCAATCCTGCACTCCGGCTTAACGTACTGTTTACCTACAAACACCAAAATTAAGCAGAAGGTGGCTCTCTCAGCCCCATAAGCCTCATCCTGCTCCAGTCCATCCATCCGAGGAAAAATGGGTACAGATACCGTTCGAATTTATACATTGGCAAGAAAACTTCAACTCAGTTCTAAGGATGTCCTTGCCCTTAGCCATCAGTTGCAAATCAGAGCCACCTCTGCGACCAGTTCTGTCACCCAAGCCGATGCCCACCGATTAATTGCGGCAGTCCAACAGAATGGCAACACGTTGGAGCCATCTCCTTCAACCCAAAACAACAACGCCCCACCACCCAAAGACAACAATGACGCCCCAGTTTTAGCAACGCCTGACATTGATTTGCGAAACCCAGCCTATTACCTCAACCGAGAAATTAGCTGGCTACACTTCAATCAACGGGTCTTGCATGAAGCCTTTGATGAGCGCACCCTCTTATTAGAACGCCTCAAGTTCATGGCCATCTACAGCTCTAACTTAGATGAGTATTTTATGGTCCGGGTTTCGGGTCTTAAACAACAAATTGAGGCTCAGGTCACCCAGCGGTCTTTAGATGGATTGACGGCCCAAGCCCAACTCGAAGCGATCCATCGCCAGCTCAAGCCAGAAATTCAACAGCAACATCAATATTTTACGGAATACCTCAAACCCCAGTTGGCAAAAGAGAATATCTGTTTGCTGGACTATGACAACCTCAATCCTCAGCAGATTGCCTTTTTACATCAATACTTTCTGGATCAAATCTTTCCAGTATTAACGCCCCTGGCTGTCGATCCGGGACATCCGTTTCCCTATATTTCTAATCTCAGTCTGAATCTCGCGGTGTTGGTCCAGGATACCCAAACGGGAGATGGCCATTTTGCTAGGGTCAAAGTCCCCAGTATGCTGCCCAGATTTATCGAGTTACCAGAAGACAGTTGTGATTGCTCAGTCTGTCGTTGGAGTGGGGTGCCCATTGAACAAGTGATTGCTCAAAATCTGGAATTTTTATTCCCAGGGATGACGATTCAAGCCTGTTATCCCTTCCGGATTACCCGCAATGCTGATATAGAGCTAGAAGAAGATGAAGCCGATGATCTGCTGCTAGCCATTGAGGAAGAGTTGCGCAAACGACGGTTTGGCTCCGTCGTACGCATGGAAATTCAACAAGGAACACCAGACTTTATCTGCCATACCCTCATGCGGGAGCTAGAGCTAGATGAAAGCGATGTTTATCATATTGAAGGTCTGCTGAGCCTCAACGATTTGATGGGGTTAGGGTTTTTACCCTTTCCTCATTTACAGCAAGCGTCGTGGACCCCTGTTGTGCCTGGGCGACTCCGAAAAGTGGAGCCATTAGAAGTCGTGAGTAGCAGCTCAGAAAAAACGATTAAAGAACTGCCCACGGATATTTTTTCGGTGATTCGAGGCGGAGATTTACTGGCGCACCATCCCTATGATTCGTTTACGGCAACGGTGCAAAAATTTATTACCCAAGCCGCCCACGATCCGAATGTGCTCACCATTAAAATGACCCTATATCGGACCGCAGGGGATGGCGGCATCACCAGTTCGCCCATTGTTAGTAGTCTGATTGCCGCTGCTGAAAATGGGAAACAAGTAGTGGCCTTAGTTGAACTCAAAGCTCGGTTTGATGAGGAAAATAATATTGTCTGGGCTCGCAAGTTAGAAAAGGTGGGGGTCCATGTGGTTTATGGGCTGGTGGGTCTCAAAACCCACACCAAGATTGCCCTAGTCGTTAGACGCGAAGGGAAGCAAATCCGTCGCTATGTCCATATTGGCACAGGCAACTATAATCCCAAAACAGCCCGTTTATACACAGACTTAGGCCTATTAAGCTGTCGAGACGAGCTAGGAGCCGATTTGACGGATTTATTCAATTATTTGACCGGATTTTCCCGTCACCAAAACTATCGGAAGCTGTTGGTGGCCCCCGTTAATTTGCGCGATCGCATTTTGGCATTGATCGAGCGCGAAATTGACCATCAACGGCAGGGGAATACGGGTCGGATTATTGCCAAAATGAATTCCCTCGTCGATGCCAAAATTATTCGGGCCTTATATCGGGCTTCCCAGGCAGGGGTCAAAATTGAGCTAATTGTGCGGGGCATTTGCAGCCTTAAACCAGGCCTAGAAGGCGTCAGCGAGAATATTCGCGTGATCAGCATTATTGGCCGTTTTTTGGAACACGATCGAATTTTCTATTTTCATAATCAGGGCCAGCCCACAGTTCTAATTGGCAGTGCGGACTGGCGGCAACGCAATCTGGACCGCAGGGTTGAAGCCGTTGTTCCCATCGAAGATCCGGCCTTAGTCGCGGAACTCCGGGAGATGTTGGACATTATGCTCAATGATAATCGTCAGGCTTGGGACCTACAGCCAGATGGCACCTTCATTCAACGCCGTCCTGGCCCAGGTGAACCTGAACGATCGACCCACCAAGTTATGATGCAGCGGGCCACGCAATATGCTCAAAGCCTCATTCATTAGTCCTAATCCCCTTGCGGGCACTCCTCCCACAAGGATGTAGTCTGTCGCAAGCTGGTAAAGTCACCATTGCCTAAGATCAGATGATCCAGCAGGGGAATCCCTAAGAGCTGAGCACCAGAGAGGAGCTGGCGGGTCAGGTCCAGATCTTCGGAGCTAGGGTCGATATGCCCCGAGGGATGATTATGGGCCACAATCACCCGAGTTGCGCCCTGTCGAATAATCTCACGAAAGATATCGCGGGGATGGGCGAGGGTCTC
>CALDHF010000317.1 GCA_937941595.1 uncultured Acaryochloris sp.
AGTGCTACAAGCCAGAGGCTTAGAAGGCGTCCAAGCCGAAGAGCTGGCGATCCTTCCTGGCATGGATGAAATTTTTAGTCTAGTCAGAATGAAGCGCCACTACGACGAAGGTACCTACGACGTTTTGGTGATTGACTCTGCCCCTACAGGCACGGCTCTGCGTCTCCTCAGTTTGCCTGAGGTCGGGGGATGGTACATGCGTCGATTCTATAAGCCGTTCCAAAAGATGTCTGTCACGCTTAGACCTCTTGTCGAACCCTTCTTCAAGCCCATCGTTGGCTTTTCGTTACCCGACGAAGAGGTGATGGATGCTCCCTACGAATTTTATGAGCAGATCGAAGCCTTAGAGCAAGTCTTGACCAACAACACCCAAACTTCGGTACGACTGGTGACCAACCCCGAGAAAATGGTGATCAAAGAATCTCTAAGAGCTCATGCCTATCTAAGTTTGTACAACGTGTCGACGGATATGGTCATTGCCAACCGCATCATCCCTGAGCATGTCACCGATCCTTTCTTTGTGCAATGGAAACAAAATCAGAGCCAATATCGCCAAGAAATTCACGATAATTTCCAGCCCCTCCCCGTCAAAGAAGTTCCTCTCTTTCAAAAGGAGATGTGTGGATTAACGGCCCTTGAACATTTGAAAGACATCCTTTACGACCAAGAAGATCCAACCCAGGTGTACTACCAGGAAACAACCCTGCGGGTGGTTCAGGAGGAAGGGCAATACAGCTTAGAACTGTATCTGCCGGGCATTCCCAAAAGCCAAGTTGAACTCAGTAAAACAGCGGATGAACTAAATATCACCATCGGCAATCATCGACGCAATCTGGTCTTGCCTCAAGCCCTAGCAGCCATGCAACCCTCTGGGGCCAAAATGGAAGAAGATTATCTCAAAATCAAGTTTAGTGCAGCAGCTTAGCTGGCCTGTCCTCACGGCAACGCCAGCCAAGGCGACCCCCGCAATGTCATAAGATAGTTGAGCAGATTTTTGGCTCAGAATAGTTCATGAATTCATTGCAAGATCAGGTCGCAATCGTCACTGGTGCATCTCGTGGCATTGGGCGGGCGATTGCTCTAGCCCTCGCTAGCGAGGGGGCCAAAGTAGCAGTCAACTATGCCAGTTCTAGCGGTGCTGCTGATGCTGTGGTGGATGAGATTAAGGGGCAAGGCGGTGACGCGATCGCCCTGCAAGCCGATGTCGCTCAGGCAGACCAAGTGGATACCTTATTCAAGGCTGTTGCCGACCAATGGGGACGCGCTGATATCTTGGTAAACAATGCTGGCATTACCCGAGATACGCTGCTCTTGCGCATGAAACCAGAAGACTGGCAGGCCGTGATCAATTTGAATCTCACGGGGGTGTATCTCTGTACCCGGGCAGTGAGCCGCACCATGCTCAAACAACGGTCGGGTCGGATTATCAATATTGCTTCGGTTGCAGGCCAAATGGGCAATCCGGGGCAAGCCAATTACAGTGCTGCCAAGGCGGGGGTGATTGGTTTTACCAAAACTGTGGCCAAAGAGATGGCGTCTCGGGGTATTACCGTTAACGCCGTTGCTCCCGGCTTTATTGCGACAGCCATGACGGATGGACTCGAATCTGAAGATATCCTCAAGTTCATTCCCCTAGGACGTTACGGCCAGCCTGAAGAAATTGCCGGAATGGTTCGCTTCCTGGCCGCCGACCCCGCAGCCCTGTACATTACGGGTCAAGTCTTTAATGTCGATGGAGGGATGGTCATGGCCTAACCATAAACCTCTAGGATCGATAGCTGTGGGGACGCTTTATTGTGTAGTATTTTAAAGCGTTCTTAACTGACTCTAGAAGGTTTCCATGCCAGCTTGAGATATTTTCCTCAAGGGATGTTCGTTAAGATGACTCTATTGCAGTTATGGCGATGGGCAACGCGTTGATTATGTCACGTTCATTTTTCTACTAGGTATCTGCGAATGGCTGTTTCCGATCGCAAACTTCAACTGCTTGATTTTGAGAAACCTCTAGTTGAACTAGAATCTCGAATTGATCAAATTCGGGAGCTCTCTGAGCAAAATGGCGTAGATGTAACGGATCAACTCGGACAGCTAGAAGGACGTGCAGAACAACTCCGGCAAGAGATTTTCGGGAGCTTGACTCCTATGCAGGAGCTACAGCTAGCCCGACATCCTCGGCGTCCCAGTACCCTGGATTATATTCATGCCATCAGTGATGAATGGATAGAGCTACACGGCGATCGCCGGGGGCATGACGATCCGGCCATGGTCGGAGGGGTGGGACGTATTGGCGGCCAACCTGTGTTGATGATCGGACATCAAAAAGGTTGTGATACTAAAGACAACGTGGTCCGAAATTTTGGGATGCCGTTCCCCAGTGGCTATCGAAAAGCGATGCGGCTCATGGATCATGCCGATCGTTTCGGTCTGCCAATCATCTCTTTTATTGATACGCCCGCTGCTTGGCCTGGTTTAGAAGCTGAGCAATATGGTCAGGGAGAAGCGATTGCCCTCAATCTCCGAGAGATGTTTCGTTTAGATGTTCCTATTATTTGTGCGGTGATTGGGGAAGGTGGCTCTGGTGGTGCCTTAGGCATCGGTGTGGGGGATCGGGTCCTGATGTTTAACCATTCCATTTATAGTGTTGCACCGCCTGAAGCCTGTGCTGCGATTCTCTGGCGAGATGCTAAAGAAGGTCCACAGGCAGCAGAAGCCCTCAAAATTACCGCCGCAGACTTGCAAAATCTAGGCATCATTGACCAGATTATTTCGGAACCGATGGGGGGTGCCCATTCTGATCCTCAGCAAGCGGCAGAGATTCTAAAAGCGGCTATTTTGGCTAATCTGGAGGAGTTATGGCGTCTTAGCCCCCAGGAACGTCGTCAACAGCGCTATGATAAATTCCGTAACATGGGGATTTTTACACAGCTCTCCTAATTTCACCGGGCTTATTGCCACGGAGAAACCAGTGGTATGATCACAGGGACGCAACATTTGTTTACAATTAGTGTCAACTCAATTAAAACCTGTGGCATTAAGTGGCTCTCCCTCGTTCTAAATCTGTCAAAGGAGTCTATTTCATCGGCATTTTGAAACTCTTCAATGTTCATCCTGCTCACCTTGAACGAGTCTTTGCTGTAGGACAGGATGTTACTCATTACAACTTTTAGGAATTTTGCATGACTGCTCAACGGAAACTGCGGGCTTTGATTACCGGAGCTAGCAGTGGTATTGGTCGGGCAACTGCTGAAGCGTTTGCTAAATCTGGCATTGATCTAGCATTAGTCAGCCGTTCCCATGGCCTCCTTGAAGACCTAGCTCAAAATTTGCAACGTCAGGGAGTGGAGGTAAAACCCTTCTGTATCGATCTATCCCAAGTCGGTCAGGTGGGTACAGAGATCAGTCAGCTAATGGCTGATTTTGGCCCCATCGATATTCTCATTAACAATGCTGGCATGGGGTACACCGCTGAACTGCTGGATACGCCCCTACCAGACTGGCAATCCGTGCTAGATCTGAATTTGACGAGCCCTTTTCAGTGCATCCAAGCCGTGATACCGCAGATGCGATCGCAACAGCAAGGCACCATCATTAACGTGATTTCCATCGCGGGCCAACAGGCCTTTCCTCAGTGGGGAGCCTATTGTGCCAGCAAGTTTGGCTTTATGGGATTAACCAAAGCTCTAGCACAAGAAGAAAGACAACACGGTATTCGAGTCACAGCAATATGTCCAGGTGCCGTCAACACACCTTTATGGGATACCCCAAGTGTCGATGCAGATTTTGATCGAACTGCCATGTTGAAACCAGAGGATGTGGCCCAATCGATCTTGAATATTGTCCAAATGCCTCAAAATGCGGTTATTGAGGAACTGGTGCTTATGCCCAATGCAGGGGCATTCTGATGCTTTAGATCAAACCTCAGCCACAGCATCTTTGCTAAATTCCCTACAATTAATTGAAACAATGTCTACGTCCCCTAATCATTCTGAAACTGCTAATTCTTCCATGAAAACTACTTCTAATCCTTCTCAACTTCGACCGGATCGCAGCTTGTCTCAACGGGGGAAGGAGAAAGAAACCCATCGCCAAGCCAGCACAGAAGAAATGATGCAGTCGGTAGAAACCATGCTGTTGGGAGTGGGTGAAGATCCTGAGCGAGAAGGGTTATTAAAAACCCCCAAGCGCGTCGCCGAAGCCATGCGGTTCCTCACCAGTGGGTATCAGCAATCCCTAGAAGAGTTGGTGAACAACGCCATCTTTGATGAGGGACATGACGAGATGGTCTTAGTGCGGGACATCGATGCTTTTAGTCTGTGTGAGCACCACATGCTGCCTTTTATTGGCAAAGCCCATGTTGCCTATATCCCTAACAAAAAAGTCATTGGTCTGAGCAAATTAGCTCGGATTGTGGAAATGTATTCCCGCCGTCTCCAAGTCCAAGAACGGCTGACTCGCCAAATTGCCGAAGCAGTGCAGACGGCGCTAGAACCTAGAGGCGTTGCCGTAGTGATGGAAGCTAGCCATATGTGTATGGTCATGAGAGGTGTCCAAAAACCTGGCTCTTGGACGGTAACGAGTTCCATGATCGGGGTCTTTCAAGATGATCACAAAACTCGAGAAGAGTTTCTGAATTTGATTCGGCACCCCCATAATTTTTAGTCGGTAGCTGCAAGCAGGATGAAAATTTAGTCCTTCGACAGGGCATACTCAGTGTTGATAGGCATTCCTCCTCTGGGATTGATTCTATGAGGTCACCGTCGCTAATATTGGGGTCACACACAATGAGCAACCACCCTCTGAGCAAAATAAGTCGTCACAGTGCGATTGTATTTGCCTGTCTAATCGGGAGTATCGTCACTTCTCCAATCAATCCAGCGCGAGCTGAGAAACCTGAACATTTGAAAAGGTTCAAACAAACGCGGATCTGTGTGGATTGCAACCTCAAAAAAGCCAATCTCACCAATGCGCCGCTCACGGGCGCATTCCTGAGAAAGACAAATCTGAAAGAGGCCAACCTAGAAGGAGCTGATTTACGATTTGCCATTCTCAGAAACGTCAATCTCAAAAAAGCCAACCTCACCAATGCTGATTTAACCGGGGCTATTTTTCGAGATGTCAATTTAGACGACGCTATTTTGACGGGCGCTAGATTGCCTGTAGGTTATAAGAAACGCTCCGATCCTGGCAAAGATGTTCAACTGCCAGATATGAAGCGCCTATTGCGTGATCAGTTGAGACAGTTGAAAAAGTAATAGATTTACCGACGTCTTGGCCCCTTACTAGTCAGCAATAGGAGGAGCTAAGGGAAGACGAGGCTGGCCACCCCCGCCAATATTTTCAGGTCCATTGTTAACAACGATATGAAGCGATGAAAACAGCTTCATCATGTCTTTGTAAAATGGTCCCCCTTTTTTCTTGGATTGCTGAAAAGGATACCCATAGGTTTTCCGAAATTCACCCAATATTCCGTCCTCTAGAGGGATGGCATGGGCATCCCAAACGGTGTCATCCACAACATATGCGCCGTAATTTTGTAGGGCATAAAATATCTTCTTAGCAGGACGAGTTTGTAAATTCAGACTTTCCTCAGTGATATCAGGTGGAATAGCTAGCAAGCTGCCCATGACTAACTCTGGATTCTTACCCCCATATTTTTGCTTAGAAGCATATTTGTCAGCACGGTCTGCAGGCCAACGGTATCCAGGATTATCCTTGCTGTAGTACAAATATTTTTTGGCCCAAAGATTAATTTTCAGCGCATGTCTAATGGGCTGATCGCCAATCAGCTCGCCCCGTCGAATGGACCCGCCAATGGAAGATAGACCTGAACCAAAATGCGCGCCCCCTATGCCTTTGCCGTAGATGTTGACATCTGGATAACGGTGGCCATAGATAGGGCCGCCCACTTCACATCGGGCTAACGGCTCTAATTGCACCAGGGTTTTGCCATTGGGCAATAAAAAAGCAGAGGCGTTATTAGGCGTTTGCTTTTTTGTAGCATCGGGAATGATGAGGTTATCCGGTACTGGCAAGGAAATTCCCATGGATTTCTTTTTGCCTGAACAGCGCTTTTTCCAAGATCCAGGGGCATACACAGGTCGCTTAGGATCATTAGCCTTGAGTTGAAAGAAGTGTTCGGGGTCTACTCTTAATCGAGGCGAAGGCTTGATGTTTGCGGGCTTAAACTCTGCCTGGGAGCCAATGGGCATATTCCATGGCGAGGTTTTAGAAAAGGGCCAAAGAAATTTCTCCCTTGACTGAGGCCATTCACTGACTTGAGGAGGGGTACTGGCTTGAGGAGGTTCACTTGCTTGTGAGAGTTCACTAGCAGCCTTGGGACTATCTTCCGCAGTTGACAGACAGGACGGCAGCAAGCAAAGCAGACATCCTAGTAAAGTACAGATTACTAAATTTCTATATTTAGATAAGCGTGTTTTTAACCAGGATAAACTCATAAGTGTTTAAGTATGAAGAATCGATCTAAGCAATAACGTAGTGACCTTGAGCCGTCATGAGCTTTTCTCTCAAAATGGCCAATGACCATTCACCGTCCTGATTTACAGCTATTGTATTGAATTGCTGTTCTGGGATTCATGGCCATCACCACAATGATCAGCATACTTTGATGACTTTGTGAGTGTGTTGATTGTGCCAAGTACTCGCGTTTTGGAAACAATTTTCTAATTCTCAGCTTTAAGACTCAAAGTTAAAAATGTCCTCAACGCGCTTTAGTTAGGTACGTACTCGGTCATATTCATTAGGGTCTGATGAATAATGAATATGACGAATCTTCCATTCATCCTGGTGTTTTTCAAAAACGAATGATGCGCGCACACCCGGATTAGGTTGACTGCTATACCGAACTGTCGTTAGCAATACTGCGCTATCCGTATATTCATAGACAACAATTTTTTCGTAGTCTAGTCTGACAATACTGCCTGTATCAAAGAAATGACTGACTTTTTGGAGATGATCAGCCAAGGTTCGTGAGTCACAATCAGCGTGGTTATCAAAATAGACTAGCGCTTCATCCGTAACATACATCGCTCTCAACGCGTCAATATCTTTGGTATAAAAACACTGATGATATTTGTCCAACAGCACTTTAAAAAGCTGCTTTTGTTCTTCAGTTAGCAACATTATTATCGAATATTTTTTCTATTTCTACCAGTTGAACAGGAAATAAAAGAAAATTACACCTCATC
>CALDHF010000318.1 GCA_937941595.1 uncultured Acaryochloris sp.
AAACAGTGTTGGGCAAAGGTTGCATGAGACATCCCACACCTGGAAACCCCCTCTGGCTTGTCCGTCAGAGGGATAGCTTTGATCATTTCACGAGCGCTGGGCATCTTTGGAGTCTCCCCAGTTTTTTGGTTTGAGTGTATGCTAGCAACCTTTTAGAAGAGCGTCGTTGTTAATCCGCTTCGTGGATTGTCGCCCTAAAGTATCTTACCGATTTTGAATCAACACTAGAAGCGCAGGAAAATCTACTTACCTGTGCAATAGCAGTCTGTAGATCTTCCTGCGCCTAAATTAGGACTTGAATCCAAAGATTTGTGTTAGCTGTTTTCAGGTGTGTGACTAGCCTCTAATGCGGTCTGAGAAGTCTCGTTACTGCTATCACTTAAAAGGTTGACTTTGACAACTTTGTTCTGTTCTGTTTCAACTTTAGGAAGCGTGAGAATGAGAATGCCTTGTTCAAAAGACGCCTCGACTTCCGTATTTTGGATAGCAATGGGCAGTTTAGCAGCTCGGTGGAAGTGACCATAACTAATGTCTGAAAATAACCGCTGTGTTCCTTCCTTCAGTTCTTCAGGGTGACGTTCTCCAGAGATGGAAATAGATTCACGAGTAGCTTGGATATCTAAGCTTTCTACTTTGACACTGGGCAAAAAGGCTTTGAGGACTAAGGCATCGCCAGTATCCCATAGCTCTATTGCTGGTGCCCATCTCGGATATTTTGAGGATTTGTCTGTGTCGAGGACACCCTCAAAAATGTGATCTAGTTGTCGTCGAGCGGCATCAATTTCTTCAATGGGATTCCAGTAGTTAATCATCATATGGTTTTACCTCACAATTACTAACAATCAATTTGCGTAAATAACCGCTTTCTTTGTGTTGAATCTAATATGCAATCTCTGACCTTAGTTTGTGAATCCTGAGAACCCCACCTTCCATGTCGAGAAAACCCTACATTTAGTTGTCCAAAGCATCTGTTCGCCAACATGCACAAGCTCCCTCCCAAGCTCTCAGCTGTGAACTCTCTAGACCTGGGCTACCCTAGGGGTAGGACTTTGGGGTGCCTGGAGTTCATGCTCTGGATCTGTGAACGGGCTATGTAATTGCCGTGGTAGGAGGGATAGTTGGGGGCCATCCAATACCGTCCGGTTGACAGTTTAACTGCTAAGTTTAGCTACGAAGTCATCAGGGTCTCAGCCCTAATCTGTAAGCTCATAAAAACAAAACCGAACAGCATTGGATCATAGGGGAGTCAAATCTCTGAATAAATAACTCCACTGAAACCCTACTACTTAAATCTGAGGAAATCTTGAAGTCCAATCAAGAGTCTTCAATATGGCAACCGAGACAGCAGATCATCCATAGCTTCCTGCCATTCTTCCAAGCCATCTGAATCTTGCCAAAGCCCCTTGAGTTCTGAGTCAGCCATGATCACTTCAACCGCCTGTCGAGCTTGAGCAATTTTTGTTGCTGAAGGAGCTGGCCGCCCCTCCACCCATGTCTCAAACCCCTCCGGGCAGTCTTTATGGAGGTTACCTAGCTGTGCCGCGATCACCTCAGCCGCCGCAATACCATTGTTGCAGTCTGGGGCTTCAGGAGAGTCATCAGCCTGGTCAATGATGAAGTTTAGGGCATCGACGATCAGGCCATCGTCTGAATATGTCTCTAACTCTGCAACCCAATCGATTGCATCGTCATTCTCGAAGCTTCCTGGTCCCCATGTACCCATAGCTATATCTCAGCCTGGTTTACAGATAATTTACCGTGAGACCAGAGGATAAGCAAAGGGATGCGATGTTCCGAGTCTGAATGTCACAATCTCCCACCTCATCACGTTTTGGCTGACTATCATCTAGACATCTATGCCCAGCCCTAGCAAGTTAGGATGAAGCTGAGTGCTGCATCTCCAAAAGTCAAAAGCAGTTTCCTGAGTTGTGTGATGTGAATTAGTTAAGGATGAAAATTTGGAATTACTCTCTATAGAAACCACTCCTAGCCCAAATTGCATCAAGCTCAACTTGAATGAATTGGTTAGCACCAAAGCGCTAACGCTACAAAAGGGTGCAGACTCGACAGCATCTCCAGTGGTGGCTCAACAGTTGTTAGCGATTGAGTTTGTCCAATCCGTCTTTCTTGTTCAGGATTTCATCACCCTAACTCGCAAGGGGAATGCAGATTGGCAGACCATTCTGGCAAAGGCCGCTCAGATCATTGGAGTCTCAGAGAAAGCTGACTCAAAGCTGTTATCTCAGATTTCACAGCCCCAGGAGTCCACAGCACTCAACAGTCCTCCACATTTGTCCTCAGACTTAGGTCATGTTGAGGCCGCGATTCAAATGTTTCGGGGTATTCCAGTGCAAGTGCGAGTGACGTCTGCCGATGGTCAACAAGCACGGGTTGCTCTACCAGAACGATTCAATCAAGCTCTGCAACGGGCTATTGGGGCGACTCAAGCAGATTATATAGCTGAACGTCGTTGGGAACCATATCAATCCCCAGCAGGCCCCGCTGATGAAGTAGCAGAACAGGTTGCCGAAGAGATTGTCAGCCTGATTGATACAGAGGAGTTAGCTCGGTTGGAGGCTGTTGCTATTGCCAATGCCACTACAACAGAATCATCGAATACAGCCTCAGTTCAACAAACTCTCTTGTCTGAGCTAAGGCACAAGAACTGGAAACATCGGCTTAAGGCTCTCCAACAAATTGAGGTGACCCCAGAGACATTTTCTGCTGTAGTAGATGCTCTTGATGATGAACAGAGTGCAGTCCGTCGTTGGGCAGCAGCACTCTTAGGTGCCAGTGGCATGAGTGTTGCTGTGGAACATTTGGGTCGGGTCGTCCTTGGCGACCCCTCCGCTATGGTTCGTCGGATTGCAGGGGATGCCTTAAGTGATTTAGGGGACAAGACTGCCATGCCAACGATGTGTCAGGCTCTAGCAGATTCCTCAAAGTTGGTTCGTTGGCGAGCAGCCCGGTTTCTGAATGAGATGGGGGATCAATCTGCTGTTGATGCTTTAAACCATGCCGTTGAAAGCGAAGCAGAATTTGATGTGCGTGTGGAGATGATGGCTGCACTGGAGCGGATTCAGGGGGGTGGTGAAACGCAATTACCAATGTGGATGCGAATCACACAAGGAGAGATTGCGAAGACTACATGAAAAACGCCAAGAGTTACTTTTGGAGGGTGGTTGAGTAACGGTTGAGCACTAGCCCAGAAGATGCCAGTGAATTCGTTATGTTTCAGATTAGAGGGAGGAAATTTCACTATTTCATCATGGGTTTACGGGCTTACAAAGCGGCGATATCCAATGCAGTAACACCAGAGGCTGAGATTAAACGTCATTATCGAGGATAGTACAACTCAATCTCTACGCGGATTCAAAACCGACTGGGGGATGTGCCTAAGGAGCGAGTAGATCTGGAGATTTACGCCCACTGCAAAGAGAAGGCAGGGCTAAATGATGCTTATCGGTTTATTGGCGAGTCAGATCATATGCGAGCTGCAACACCAGCTCTGAAGCGGCTGTACCTGTTAGCCATTCATAAAGTCTCGCCTATTTACAAGGATCTAATGAACTCTGATAAGGTGGTCAACTTCAATCAGCGGATGCCTGAGATGGTGCAGAATCGGGTCAAATTGCAGATTGCCAACCCACCCCTTTACAGAGTGAGCAAATTAATTACGACGTAGGCCAATCGTACTAGAGCAGAGGCAAATATGACCCCAAGAAAAATACCCGTCTATTTGCTGGACAGGTATTTGTGAGTAGTAGTTCAATTGTACTATATTTTCTTCTGTCAGATGAAGATCGACAAGCTACAGGACTATGGAAGAAACCCTTGAGGGTATCTACTCCCATCATCCACAGGCATTGGTTTTTTTTACTATTGCTTTTTATATTGGTTTGGCTGACATTCAATCACCATATCCATAACATCGGGCATCGAGATGATAAACCGCTTAATTCCTATATCTAGTCGGGCAATAGCCTCAGCTTCTTGCATTAAGACCTTGGGGTCACTTAGATGCTGACAGGAAATATAGACCGTTTCTTGGTC
>CALDHF010000319.1 GCA_937941595.1 uncultured Acaryochloris sp.
AGCGTTTCTCTATGCGTCGATGCTGGTGTTACTCAAAGCCGAGACCTTGGGGGATCTGGTGACAGAGCCAGAAGAACCGGAAGAAATGGAGCTGTTCTTATTCGATGATGACGATCCGGCCTCGGCAGGACTGCCCTCTCCCTTGGAAAAGTGTTTGTTCCGACGTCCTGTGGCCCGTCCACCCCAGCGACGACGGGTCACCTTAACTGAATTGATTGGTCAATTGGAACTGATGGCAGTTGCCGTAGAGCGACAAGCCAATCGGCCCCGGGTGCGTAAAGTGCGGCGCATGTCTAAGACCAAGTCGATGAAAGCGATTACCCAACTAGCACACCAAGAAAATCTGTCTGAAGTGGCAGAACAGCTAGAAGAAATTTTTGCCAGATTAGACCCAGACCAAGACTGGCTAGATTTTGAAGAGCTTTTGGGGATGATGAATGATCGAGTCGGGGTGTTTTGGGCCTTGTTATTGCTCTGTGCTCAATCCAAAGTGGAATTAGAACAAGACGAATTCTACATGGATCTAAGATTGAAGCCCCTGGCCCCCGAACCTGCTGCCGTGCTGCTGCCAAATTTGAATTCCGCCGCTTCCGCGTCATAAGTTAGGAACAAATCTCAACGGAAGGCTCATTCTTTAGGGTCGTCAACGTTCTACACCGTTGGCGCCCAGCTATAGTTGTCAATCCACCCCATCTCCAGGTCCAGAATGCCCTGGAGAAATTTGTCACTTGCCTGAGGGGGCGCTCACAGCTTTTACTGATGCAGACACCGGGAGTGTCGCAGATGGGGCTTGATTCAATACTGTAAATTTATTGCTACTAATTCTTATTAACATTTCTTTAGTCAAGAACCAGGAAAAAGAGGGTCTATACAGATCATGGGGAGATGAGTCTTTCCCAGTTTTGTTGCTCCTCCAGAAACTGGCATTATCGATAGCACTCTCTCTATGAGCTATTTGAGTCGGTGTCCATTAACGCTACTCTTTAGCAATCAAGGTATACGGTCGGCTGATTTTCCTGCTGTATATCGTTGAGAATCAGGATGCCTTATACCTAGACTTCAAGATGATTAGCAAGTATTAATTGACATTACTTCTCAAGTAATACTATGGTGTTGTTGGATCTGATGGGTTCCAAACTCTTCAAAAACAAGTTAGTTGCCTAGTTTCTTGATTAGGTAATGAGATCAGTTAATAAACCTGATTCACTTGAGCCGCGCTAGCAGGGGGAGTTATAGATCCTGACTCCCTTTGTTTTTTGTGAACAGTCATAGTCTCTCATCCAGGATGGAATGCGTGGTTATGCAATGAACGGCTATCCTTTTTTTGTAATTTGATATGCATGCTTGGTATCGCCCTACTTTTGCCCCAGAACATGGTGCTTTGCTGGTTTTAATGGGATCTTTGATCTCTGGATCTGCTCTGGCACAAGCTTGGACAACGGATACAACCTTGGCCTGTCTGTGCGCAGGCTGTGCTTTACAAGCCGAACATCCGTTGATTGTCCAACTGAAGCAACGCAGCTCTTGGAAGCCCCGATATCTTTTCTGGACAGGTATTTATGGGGGTATCAGTATTGCGATCGCACTCTATCTAGCGTGGCAATCTCCCACCTTAATCTGGCTCTATGGCTGTGGATCACTGGCGCTCATCATTGATGCGATCGCAGTTCTCAAACATCAACAGAAATCCATTGCCAACGAACTCGTGATGTTTGCGGCCATTTGTCTCTCGACCCTGCTCACCTATGGGGCAACCACAGGCTCACTGACTCCTCAAGCGTGGGGATTATGGATTCTGAACACGCTTTTTTACGCCAGCGCCATTTTCACGATTAAGCTGCGCAAAGCGAAAACCAGCGATCTGAAACCTGGACTCATTTTTATGGGCATTGCGGTTCTATTAACCCTGAGCCTCTTTTATAGCCAATGGTTGCTACCCCTCACCGCCCTCACCTTTTCCATTGCTCTGCTCAAATTCGCGGTCGTCATCTGGAAACGTGACTGGTACACCCAATGCCGATTTGAACATATTGCCCGATTTGAGACCTATTTCACCTTGGTCTATGTCTGTCTACTCGCCCTCACCGTCTTACCCCCGACCTTACCGAGTTCCTGAGCCGGTTCTGTTGAAGGTTGAATGCTCACAACAAGGCAGACAACATTCGCAATGTAATGGCTATTGATTAAGAGGACTACTATGACCACCCACTACAACGTCACATTGATCAATACAGAAAAGGGATGGGAAAAGACCATTGAGGTTCCCGACGATGAATACATTTTGGATGTCGCTGAAGACAATGATCTAGATTTACCCTTTTCCTGTCGGGCAGGCGCTTGTTCTTCTTGTGCGGGCAAAGTGATAGAAGGCACCGTCGACCAAGCCGATCAATCCTTTTTAGATGACGATCAGATCGGCGAAGGCTATGCCCTCTTATGTGTCACCTACGCCTTATCAGACTGCGTGATTGCGACGGATCAAGAAGAAGGGTTGTATTAAGGGTGTATCCACTCCAGCCCTTATTCTCTCTAAAGTCTAGAATTTTACTATTCTGAGACCAAGCCTCGGCTCAGACGGTTCAAGGCATGACTGGCAACGTCTCGATAAGCGACTTCTCCGCTGAGAATTTGGCCCATGCGGTGGGTCGCCGAAGGACGCTTTACCCCGAGACGATAACTAATGCCGGGTATGCGATAGAACAAAGTTGCCAACCGTTTTGCCCACTGCATGTCTGTGCCCCATTCTTGGGCAATGATCTGGGTATAGTTTGCTAAAGCAGTTGTGTCTCCGGCCAAAGCTGCATCAATGGCTTCCGAGGCTTTCATCCCCGAAAACATGGAAGGCCGAATGCCTTCAGCCGTCAATGGATCGACCACACAAGCTGCTTCACCTGCCAGCAGAGCATTCTGGGTATGGAGAGTTTGGTTGCCATCCCAAATACACAAGGGATGGCCATGCTGTTTCACTGACGTGAAATCGACATCAAACATCTGGGAATATTCAGTGGCGATCTCTCGTAGATTTTGTTTACCGCCTCCCCGAAAGGCCCCAATGCCAATGGAGTAACCATCTGCTTTGGGGAAATTCCAGAGATACCCGTTGTTCACCAAACCAAATTCAAGATGCAAGGTATCTGGCGTCTTAACGTCCGTCAACGCTTCAGCTTCAAGAGCACTACCAATACAGCGTTTGCGTTCCTTGAATCCCAACCACCGAGCCATCGGCCCTTTGGCACCATCCGCTGCAATCAGATATCGGCCTAGCACCGGCCCATGGGGAGTATTCACTTGCCAATGATCGCCTTTAAATTCAATCCCCTGAGCTTCCGTACTTTCCCGTAACTCTGCACCCTGCTTTTGGGCCTGCTGCACTAAGAAATGATCGAAGACATCACGACGCACCATCCACATCGGTTCTGGTGTCTTCAGATCAGCTTCGAATGGATCGTCCATGTTCCAGGTATAACGAACGGATTTAACCCGCAAAGAAATAGCTGGAGAAAAGTCAAAATCAAACCATTCAGCAACGATAGGCGCGACACCCCCTCCACAAGGCTTGTACCGCGGAAGTGTCTCTTTTTCTAGAATGACAACGGATCTTCCTCGTTTGGCCAGGTGGTAGGCTGCCGTTCCTCCGGCTGGCCCTGAACCGACAATGACGCAATCAAACATGTCTCAGACTTAAGATATTGGGCTAGGTTTACTGTACCGTTTTTCCTCAATCTCAATGTTGAGATAACCAGGGTAGTGCCATCAACCGACCGGAGATGATTCTGCTCACAGCATCCATCGGAATGGACGATTATGATTGGCGGGTGAATTGCCAGAAGGTCAAGGGATAATGAGAAACGTATTCTTCCAACTCTTGCTATTGGGCTGTTGTCTCAGTACCGGCTCACTGCAGGCCCGTGAATCTTCACCCCCCGATGAGGCCCAAATCCAAGCCTTACAAACGGAATTTGAGCAAGAGATGAAAACGCAGCTTCATCAAAAGAATATTGATGATTACAGCTTTGATGAGATTTCTGATATTGCTGCTCAAGCGTCCAAAAAAGTCTATGGGGCTCATCCTCAACTGATGAAGAAAAAAGTTCTATTTGACTTACAGCAGCTATCCGTTTTTGATCCCCAAGGGTTATCTAATTATCAAGTCAAGGAATCGCTAGCTCTGAACGACCTTCAACAAGAAATGGTAGGACAATCTAAGTCCATCAGCAGCTATAAGGATGTCCTACCCCTGTTTTATGGGCGAAAACCAGAGTATGTGGCTCAAATACTGAAGCGATTCCTCTACGCACGCCATAGTGATTTCAAGCAGTTCGGTCAGCGAGCGATGATAGCTCAATTTATGCCAGACAAGACCTATCGGATGCAGGCTAGTAAACAGCCTCAACTCGTAGTCAAGACCTTCGACGACGATCTGTTCGTAATCACGGTTCAGGTGACGGAGTCAGGTTTGCTAGAACCGTTGAAAATTGAGTGGATGCAACCTCAAACCGCTGCATCCACTCAACCTTAAAACTTGAGGTTATCGCCATCCCGCTAAATTCTTGAGGTTATTGCCATCCCGCTAAATTAGAGATGAGCTGCCGATTAAGATGTTCAGGGACAGGTTGTGGCTGTTCTGCTTGGGAGGCTCTGCTCACCAATACGGAACAGGGTGCATGGTGCATGACATAGTTGCTGACGCTCCCTAATAGCCATTCACTGAAGCCAGCCCGTCCCCGGCTCCCCAACAGAATCAAATCCGCCTCCCAAGTTTTAGCCATCTCACAGATCGTCTCGCCAGGAGATCCTTGTTTTTGAGTGGCTTCAACAGAGACACCTGCGAGCTGTGCTTCTTCAGCTTGGGCTTTGAGAATGTCCATGGCAGCTTGTTTATATTGCTCCCATTGCTGTTGATAAACTTTGATAGATGCCACTGAAAGCCCTGGATAGTAATACATACTGGGAAAAGTGGTGGGCGTATCCGGGGCATCCTGGTCGTCAGTGGACAACACATGCAGTAGCAGCAAATTTGCATCATGGGTAACCGCTAATTCCAAGGCTTGATCAAACACGGACACTGCGGATTCTGAATGATCGAGGGCAACTAAGATGTTATGAAACATGACGGATACCTCTAATAAGGAGTGATGGGAAACAACGAATGACTGGAGATTTTAAGGAGCAGGCCTGCTAGAGATGGGGCTGACTAGAGCGATGCTCGTTTGAATGCAATATTTTGTGGTTGTAGTGATCAGTAGCAGGTCTCTTGATCCCCGTATCAGTCAAGAGCAGGATCAGACTCTTTCATGCCTACGTTATATAGAGATAATTTGAGAAACTTGTGAGGATAATCGATAAAAAAACGCTAGATGCCAGTCAGGGTATTATTTTTTGGCGACAATCTATCGTTAATATGACGGGGTAACCATTCTGGTAACGACTATCTCAGCCGCCAAACATCTGAGCTAAATTAGGACAAATTGATCGGGTTAGGGGTCTATGTTGTTTCAAGATGCTAGAGATTACCAAATTCTATTTTTGAGTTTGTTTTTGGGATTGGGGATTGGTACTAAGGATTGGACCTTACGACCCGAAATGATTGCGGTTGCGATCTCAACCGCAATTCTCGTCCAATTTTTGGCAGCCTCCCTCACCTATCTGCATCAGCAACACCTTCAAAACACCGACCAAGCCTTCAACCCCTCCATCCGCAGCGCCTTAATTACAGCTTTGGGATTGAGTTTGTTGCTCCGTACGGACCACTGGACAACCATGGCCTTAGCCGCAACCCTGGGCATCCTCAGTAAATTTTGCTGTAAATGGCAAGGCAAACATTTTTTCAACCCAGCCAACGTTGGCATTATTGCTGCCCTGGTATTAACCCAAGATGCTTGGGTCTCCCCTGGACAGTGGGGCGAAGTGGGCTGGTATGGCCTTTTATTTGCAGGAGCAGGCGGTCTCGTCTTACATCGAGTTGGCCGGTGGGACACATCAGTTATGTTTTTAGTCACCTATGCCCTTTGTCAGTCAATTCGAGATCTCTGGCTAGGGTGGACATGGGATGTTTGCTTCCACAGTTTATCCAGTGGGTCCTTGCTGCTCTTTGCCCTATTTATGCTCACCGATCCCCGCTCCATTCCGAATGCTCGTGCAGCACGCTTACTCTGGTCAGGGAGTATTGCAGTGTTTACCTTTATCCTCCAAACTCAGTTTTTCTTATCCACAGGACTTTTCTGGGCACTCTTCGGTTTAGCACCTTTCACTCTATTTCTCGATCAGGTTTGGCAAGGGCCTCGATTTTCCTGGCAACCTACGACTGTCATCTCTGAACCGTTGCCGCCTTGCCCAGAGGTGATCCCAAATACATCTACAATATCAGGCATCTAAAACCCTATCCATCGTTAACCTACAGCCTTATCTCTTCAACCTCCCCTTAACCTGAGAATGCTAGAAATATTGTCATTCAGATTTTTCTTGTTTTTTCCTTTAGATCAAAGTAGTGGTCTGTCCTAAGCGGAATTCTGAGTGTTATGATTGCATCACAAATAAATCCTTGAAAAAGACGACCCTGTATGACGTCGACACCTGTTTCCCCAGTGGTGCTAGTCATATTAGATGGTTGGGGTTACCAAGAAGAAGCAGATGGTAATGCCATCATGGCGGCAAATACCCCAATTATTGACAGCCTCTGGAACGCCTATCCTAGTACTTGTATTCAAACCTCTGGCAAAGCTGTCGGCTTGCCTACAGGTCAGATGGGTAACTCTGAAGTTGGCCACCTCAACTTGGGAGCCGGTCGAACGGTCCCCCAGGAGCTGGTTCGCATTGCTGATGCCATTGAAGACGGAAGTTTGTTGACTAATCCTGCCCTCGTCAATGTTTGTAATCAGGTTGTCCAAAATAACAGCAAATTACATCTGATTGGGTTGTGTTCCCAAGGGGGTGTCCACGCTCATTCCCAGCATTTACTAGCGTTGCTGCAGCTAGCCAAAGAGAAAAATATTTCCGAGGTTTGTATCCACGCCATTTTGGACGGACGGGATACTCCTCCCAAAAGTGGCAAAGAAGAAATCCACTGGCTACAAGAGCAAATCGCTCATATCGGTGTAGGCCAAATTGTGACCCTGAGTGGTCGCTATTTTGCAATGGATCGCGATCGACGGTGGGATCGGATTCAGCAGGCCTATGACGTTATGGTTGGCGATCAGATTACTATCCCCCGAGACTGGTCTCCCCTAGATGTGATCACAGAAGCCTACGATCACAAAACAACGGATGAATTTCTTCCCCCTACCCGCATTGCCCCAGGCTCCATTAAGGGTGGAGATGGCGTCATTTTCTTTAATTTTCGTCCTGATCGGGCCCGTCAACTCACCCAAGCCCTAATTGATCCAAACTTTAAGGAATTTGAGCGCTCTGACTTTCAGCCTCTTCATTTCGTAACCTTCACCCAGTACGATCCGTCCTTGCCTACAGATATTGCATTCAAACCTCAAAATCTCGACAATATCTTAGGGGAGATTGTCTCTAGGCATCATCTCCAGCAGCTCCGCCTAGCTGAAACCGAGAAGTATGCTCATGTTACCTATTTCTTTAATGGCGGTATTGAAGATCCCTTGCCCGGGGAAGAGCGGATTTTAGTGCCTAGCCCAATGGTAGCGACCTATGACCAAGCCCCAGCGATGTCTGCCAGTACGGTCACAGAAGAAGCAATCGCCGCCCTCAAAAAACAGATCTATTCCTTGGTCGTTATCAATTATGCCAACACCGATATGGTGGGCCATACCGGCCAGATGGAAGCCACCATTCAAGCTGTAGAAACGGTCGATCAATGTTTGGGCAAACTCCTCAATCAAGTCATAGATGTTGGAGGCACCCTCTTGATCACCGCAGATCACGGCAATGCCGAACGCATGTGGGATGAAAATGGTAACCCCTGGACAGCCCACACCACCAATCCTGTTCCGTTAATTTTGGTAGAAGGAGAAGGCCGCAAAATCCCCGGCCATGGGACGGAAGTACAGTTAAGAACCAATGGTTGCTTGGCCGATATTGCCCCTACCATTTTAGACATTCTGCAATTACCTCAACCCGAAGAGATGACAGGGACTACTTTAATTCAATCCGCTGATTTTGAAGTTCGCTCGAATAAGAGTCCTGTCCGGATTCGTCTCTAAAGGTTATACTTCATAAGTGCGTTAAGCCTAGTAGGATCTGGGCTGCGTTTATGCGGCTACTTGCCGACTGTATTTATTGTTTACTAGGGTTTCAGTTGGATGCTGACTAACGTTATTCAAGGCGTGTGGTTCTTTTCTGCCGTTGCTCTCATCGCTTTAGTCCTGTTGCATAGCCCTAAGGGAGATGGCTTAGGCGGCATTGGTGGCCAAGCCCAGCTATTTACAAGTGCAAGAAGTGCTGAAAAAACCCTGAACCGGATTACCTGGACCCTAACGCTTCTATTTATGGGATTAACGGTCGTTCTGAGTGCAGGCTGGCTCGGTTAATTTTTCGTTTTTGCGATTTGATGCAATGGTGCATTTCCCCAGATTTAAAAACTGGCCAATAGCGATTGGCCTCAGTTTTCTGGGACTCCTTGTTGCGTTGATGCTGCATGGAGCAGCACCCAGTCATGCTGAACAACAGGCTCCCCCAGCCCAGGTCCATCCTTTACCTATGGCCTTGCAAAAATGGCAATCCGATCAGCAGGGTGATTACTTCGATCAAGTGAAAGTAACCCGCGTAGGTTATTTGGTCTGGAGTCACTTTCCAGTTCGAGTGTTTGTGCAGCCAGCGCCTAAATCTTTACCTTTAGTCCGACAGAAATGGCCCCAGGCCGTTGATCAAGCCATTCAAGATTGGCAGACTTATTTCCCTATAGAAATGACGACAGAGGCTAGCCAAGCTGATATTTTGATCTCTGCGATTGATCCAACCCAACGCAGTCAAGGACGAGTTCGCTCGGCAGAAACCCGCTTTAAACTCTATGTCGATGACCAAAATCGATTAGCTCATCGCTGCACGATTCAAGTACGGGCCAATCAGACTGAGACCTATATTGCTGCTGCCGTTCGTCATGAGCTTGGTCATGCCTTGGGGATTTGGGGGCATAGTCGTTTAGCGTCTGATGCTTTATATTTCTCCCAGGTCCGGACCCCAGCCCCCATCTCTGCTAGAGATATGAATACCCTGAGGCGGGTTTACCAACAGCCAACCCGATTGGGTTGGCCTGTGACAGCCTCTTCACCTCCTGCCAATACACCTTGAATCGAGTAGTCTTGAAAGAACAGGGCTTGGGCTATACTCTCTGACAACAGACAACTCGTCTGGGCTGTTGCGTCGGGTGACATATTGGATTTATATCAACAGGGTCTCAGTCCCCTCATATTTTCTGCCCTCAAAGCTGATCCTGAAACCGTCCATCGTCAATTGATGCAGACCTGTGCCTGGTTTGATCGGCAGGGTCCTGCCCCAGGATGGCAACAGCGCCTTGCTTCAACCCTCTGTTTCCAGGATGCTCGCTTAGCTCAAACATTGTGGGGATTGCCCTTTGCCAACCCCATTGGCTTAGCTGCAGGGTTTGATAAAGATGGCGTGGCCACTAATATCTGGCCTCGTTTCGGCTTTGGGTTTGCTGAAGTTGGCACGGTGACTTTCCATGCTCAGCCTGGTAATCCTCGACCTCGCCTCTTCCGCTTGCCAGCAGACCAAGCGGCCCTCAATCGGATGGGCTTTAATAATCAGGGGGCCGCACAAATGGCGGCGGTAATTAAAGCATCCCAAGATCGACAAACACGAACGTATCCCCTGGGCATCAATTTAGGCAAGTCCAAAATCACACCTCTCGAAGAGGCTGTAGAAGACTATGTGGGCAGTTTTCGACTACTCAAAGCTTATGGGGACTATTTTGTCGTCAATGTGAGTTCACCCAATACCCCTGGATTGAGATCCCTCCAAGCCGTCGAACAACTGGCACCTATATTAGCTGGAATCCAAGCCGAGAATACGGACCATAAGCCGCTATTGGTCAAAATTGCCCCTGATTTGGAGTGGGAAGATATTACTGAGATTGTTGGGGCAGCTCAAGCCCATCAGTTGGCGGGCATCATCGCTACTAACACAACAATTCAACGGCAGGGTCTGAAAACCCAAAAGATTTCGGCCACCGGGAATTCGCCGAGTCAAGAAGCGGGCGGAATTAGTGGTACCCCGGTGCGATCGCAATCCACAGACGTGATCCGATTTATCTATCAGCAAACCCAAGGTCAACTCCCAATTATTGGCGTTGGGGGTATCTTTACAGCCGAGGATGCCTGGGAAAAACTCACCGCTGGCGCTAGTTTATTACAGGTCTATACAGGCTGGATCTATGAAGGCCCGTGGATGATTCGCCGCATTCTAGAAGGGGTATTGGAGAAATTAGATGCTCAAGGGATAGACAACATCGCCGATGTGAGAGGTCTAGATGTGCATAATTAACAGTCTAGACCCTCGCAGTTCCAGAATGAGTTCACATCGCTCTTATCCTTGTCAGGCATTGAAACTAAAGCATTCCACACCAGCCAGCATTTTGAATGGGGCAACCATGAGATCAAGACTTCCTATCTATCGACGGATACAGGTTGTAGACCATACATGACTAATTTGTCGGCGAGCCTTCACCGGGCGATGGAATAGGCTGAGACGGTGCAGGCGCTGTGGCATCCGGTTGAACGGGAGTGCCAGGAGCTGGGGTACCTTGAGCGGGTGGGGATACGGGGGCCGCAGGTATCGGTGCTGCAGGAGTAGTGGGTGGTGCCGCAGGTATCGGTGCCGCAGGGGTAGTAGGTGCTGCAGGTATCGGCGCTGGAGGGGTTACCGGTACAGCAGGGGGACTCAAACTCTTCGAAGGCGTTGTGGGCGCTGTGGGCGCGATAGGTGCGGGTGCCACTGGTTGGGGAGGAGAGAGAGGGGCACTCGGAGACGGTTGAGAGGGAGTGGTTTCCGGCAGAGTTGGTTCAGTCGGTGTAGGGCCGGGATTAGGTTGCACTTTCTGCGTCGGCGGCACACTAGGATTGCTTGGCGTGGGTGAGGGCTGCTGTCCGTTTTTATCTTCTAGGGTCGGCTCAGGCGGTTCATCTGTGTTGGGTCCAGGAGATGGTTTAGGAACAGCAGGATCCAAAGTAGGCTCTGTAGAGGGTGCGTTCTGAACTGCGCACACTTTCTCAGAATACTTAAAGTCAAACGGCAAGGTCACCAGCTTATCAGCATCTGCTGCCGTGATTTTATATTTTCTGGCTTCAGCTTTGACAGCCCGATCTAAAATATCAGAATTTGAAGAGACAACGATCCCTGATACAACAGGTGTCCCTTGAGCACTGACCCAGATTCTATATTCAGCTTTGCCTTCTAACCGATCTGCACAGGCTGCTTGGGGATAGTTGTAAGCAACCTGACGCTCAATGATTTGACCGGGAGGTGCAAGGGGCTTTTTGAAAGGATCTTTGTCTAGATCTTGGGGTAGAGGATTGCTATCTGACGGATTGCTAATCCCCTCTCGATTGGCGGTATTAGGTGGAATATTTGACTGCGCTGCTGCTGCGCCTGGAGATGCTTGAGGTTGATCCGCGGAATCAGAGGCTCCTGAGTCATCGAAAACAAGAGGTAATTCGTCCGTGCCGTTCAGCCAATCTTGAAAATCTTGATCACTTAATGTGGGGGCATCGGGATTAGATGGTTTCGGAGGATTAGATGGCGGTGGAACGGGTTGTGTTGGAGGCTTTAGTCCAGGGTTTATGGAAGGATCCGGTTGAGGATTCTTTGGCAATTCCACCACAGAGGAGGCAAACGGATCAAACGCGGCATTAGGAGTATTAGTGGTCGACAGTTCAGGTAAATCACCTGGAGTCGTAATGTTGAAGGGTAAACCAGCGACTCCAGGGGCAGGAGGCGGCGCGTTTGGATCAACGGGCTGCTGGGGTTGACCCGGTTGTTCAGGAGAAGGTTGTAACAGACTCACCACCCTTAGAGACTTCTTCGCATTTTGCTGCCCCGTTGCGGGTACCAAAGCTAACCCAGTAAATAGAAATCCATGGGCAACCATAGAAGCCATCATGGCTAAATTGGCAGGCTTTTGCAGGGATTTAGAAAATGTTTGAGGGGATGAGCCGTTCATAACGATTGAGAGCTAAATATTGGGGGTCAAAGGAAGCAAGACTATTGATTGGGGTGCCTTCACTAAAACAATTTTACTCTCAAGACGAATCCATCTAGGAGTTGTTTCAATTTTCGATCAGGGGGGAGGCTCGGTCATCCT